>NZ_JBEZDM010000019.1:0-204119 GCF_040648335.1 Nonomuraea sp. NPDC049158 | reverse complement strand
CGTCGGCCCACGGGGCGGCGGCCGATCGGCGTCCGTCCAGGGTCGCCACCACGCGCGGGGCCGGCGGCGCGCCGGCCTGTCCGGCCAGGTGCCGCAGCACGGCGTCCTGCAGGTCGAGCTCGGCGGGGTCGGTGTCCGGCGCGTGCAGCTTGAGGACGTAGCGCTCGCCGTCGGCGGTGCTGACCTGGAAGTTGCGGTCCTTCTCTCCCGGCAGCGGCGTCAGCCTGCCCTCCAGGCCGTAGAGGTCGCGGGCGAGCGCGGCGGCCTGCTCCAGCTCGCCGTCCGAACGCGGGTCCGGTTCGCTTGCCGAGCTCGGGTCCAGCTCCTCACCCGACCTCAGGTCCAGTGCGCCGCTTGAACGCGGGTCCAGCT
This sequence comes from Nonomuraea sp. NPDC049158, assembly GCF_040648335.1. NCBI lineage: Bacteria > Bacillati > Actinomycetota > Actinomycetes > Streptosporangiales > Streptosporangiaceae > Nonomuraea > Nonomuraea sp. NPDC049158. The sequence continues at coordinate 203,747 of NZ_JBEZDM010000019.1, read as the reverse complement.
TCTCGCCCGAACGCGGGTCCGGCGCGCCGTCCGAACGCGGGGACGACGTGGCCCGCCGCCCGTCCTCATGGTGCGTACGCGTCACGTCGCTCTCCCCCTCAAGGCCGTATGTTGTCGAACGATCGCTCAAATTGGCGGCGATGTCAAGACACTGACGGGCCCGCGCGCTCGCGGGCCCGCAGGTCACGCTCCGCTCGGCTTGCGGCGCGGCTCGATCGCCAGCTCGACCCGCTCCAGCAGCAGATCGGAGTCGGGGATGGTCAGGTCGCGCACCTCCAGCGGCCGCCCGTCGCGGTCGGCGCCCATCAGCGCGAGCCCCATGTCGGCGAACCGCTCGCACAGCTGCGCGATGTCCAGCTCCCCGCCCGGGCGGTACCAGTGCGCGATCCCGGTCGCCATCTGCAGCAACGCCAGCCGCGCGACGCTGCCGCGGTCCTTGAAGACACCGTCACGGACACCGGCCTCCAGAGTGTCGGCCCACACCTTCTCGTAGGCGTCACGCAACCGCAGGATGTCGCGCCGGGCCTGCCCGCTCAGCGCCTGGAACTCGTGGTCGGCCACCTTGGCGGCACGAGGGTTGCGCGCGTGGAAGGCGACGTGCACGGCGATGAGCGCGACCAGCCGCTCGGCGGGGTCGTCGATGTCGCGGACCGTCTCCTCGCTGCCGGCCGCCAGCACCTCCATGACCCGGCGTGTGACCGCCTCCAGCAACTCGTCCTTGGAGGAGGCGTAGTAGTACATCGCCGACACGGCGACCTCCGCGGCCACGGAGATGTCGCGGATGCCCGTGCCGTGGAAGCCTCGCTCGGAGAACAGCCAGCAGGCGGTACGCAGCAGCCGTAGCTCCGTACGGGCCGACTGCGCCCGCCGCGAGGACGTCGCCTTCATCCGGCCGCCCTTCGTCTGCCGGGTGCCGCCCGTCTGGTTGCCCGTCTGGTTGCCCGTCTGGTTGGTGGTGGCCATGGCGCCGACTATCCCATAGCCAGGACGGTCGCGGGGTTGGCGACGGTCACCATGATGATCTCGCTCTCGCTCATCCCCATGCGGCGCATCAGCGGAATGGCGCTGTCGAGGATGTGGGTGTAGCCGGGGCCGCCGTAGCGGCGCAGGTAGACCTTCTGGCAGATGTCCTGCGCGATCAGCAGGCGCTCGCCGTAGCCGGCCTCGATCAGTTTCCGCAGCCATTCGACCCGGGTACGGTCGTTGGGCCGGCGCGCGTCGGGGTTGAAGGCGTAGTAGCTGGACTCCTGGCCGAACAGGTCGAGCTCCAGATAGCAGCCCGTGCCCGCGAGCTCCAGCAGGTCATCGGGCCGCCACAGCGTACGGTCGAGATGGGACATGATCACGCGGGCCGGATCGCCGCCCGCCGCCACGACCGCCCGCATGGCCCGCAGCGGTGCCTCGGGATGGCGCCCGGGATGGATCTGCAGTGGCGCCCCGGTCGCCACCTGCGCGTCGCAGGCGGCGCGCAGCACCTTGTCCTCGGTGGGATGCACCGGCCAGCTCAGGCCGATCTCGCCGATGAGCCCGGCGCGGACGCCGGTGTCGCCCGCGCCGTCGCGCACGTCCGCGACGATCTCCGCGCTGATCTCCTCCACCGAGGCGTCGGCCAGCCCCGCCGGATGGTAGTCGCGGCAGTAGTAGCCGCTGCCCATCACGATGTGCACCCCGCTGGCACGCGAGACCCGGGCCAGCCCGAGCGGGTCGCGGCCGAGCCCCACCGAGGAGGAGTCCACCACGGCGCCGCCGCCGGCCGTGCGGTAGAGGACCAGCTCCTCGGTGGCGTCCTGCTCGGAGTGCAGCCGAAGGTTGTCCAGGTTGAGGACCGTACGCCGGATCCAGTCGTAGTTGTCCAGCCGGACGGGCTCGGCGATCCGGGCGCGCACCGACGCCGGGAGCTCCCTGCCGATGCCGCTCCCGCCGCCGTCGCCGGACACCGGCCGCAGGCCCCAGGGCTGGATGATGGCCGACATGTCGCTCAGGACGTGTTCGTGTGGCTGCGTGTGCCCGAGCGCCGAGGGGTCGACATCCCCGAGCACGGTACGCACACGACGAGCCGGTACTGCCGGAAGCTCCACCATGCACGCTATTCTATCGATCGTTTGTACAAACAATCAACGCGACAGGCTGCCACGCTCCGGACCGGACCGCTGGTCTGACTCGCTGACCCGCTGACCCGCTCGGCCGGTCTAACTCGGCCGGTCCAGCGATCAGAACCGCTGGTCTGATCTGCTGGTTCGGGTCGCTGGTTCGGGTCGTGCCATGGGCAGCGGCGTGAGTTGTGGCGCAGGCGTCAGAGGAAGCTCACGTTCTGGGCGAGGGTCAGCTGGTCGGAGTAGTTGACGGTGCCGGTCGCCCGCCGCATGTAGGCGCGCCAGGAGTCCGAGCCGGACTCGCGCCCGCCGCCGGTCTCCTTCTCGCCGCCGAAGGCCCCGCCGATCTCCGCGCCGGAGGTGCCGATGTTGACGTTGACGATGCCGCAGTCGGAGCCGTCGGCGGCCAGGAACCGCTCGGCCTCTCGCAGGTCCCGGGTGAAGATGCTGGAGGACAGTCCTTGGGGCACGTCGTTGTTCAGGGCGATGGCCTGGTTCAGCGTCCGGTAGGTCTGCACGTACAGGATCGGCGCGAAGGTCTCCTGCCGGACGATGCCCGACTGTGCGCCGATGCCCGATCGCGCGTCGGTGCCCGATCGCCTGTCGGTGCCTGACCGTCCGTCGATGCGGACGATGGCGGGCTCGGCGTAGTAGGCGGCGGGGGCGGCGTCGGCGAGCCGGCGTCCGCCGCCGGTCAGGATCTCGCCGCCCTCGGACCGTGCGGCGCTCAGCGCCTGCCGCATCGCCTCATGCGCCTGAGCGGAGATGAGCGGCCCGACCAGGGTGGTGTCGTCGAACGGGTCGCCGATGGGCAGCTTTCCGTAGGCGCTGGTGAGCCGGTCGATCAGCTCTTCGGCGATGTCGGTGTGCGCGATGAGCCGGCGCAGGGTGGTGCAGCGCTGCCCGGCGGTACCGGCCGCGGCGAACACGATGGCGGAGGCGGCCAGGTCGAGGTCGGCCGACGGGGTGACCACGGCGGCGTTGTTGCCGCCCAGCTCCAGCAGCGAACGGCCGAAGCGGGCGGCGACCCGCGGCCCGACCTGGCGCCCCATGCGGACCGAGCCGGTGGCGCTGACCAGCGCCACCCGCCGGTCGTCGGCCAGCCGCTCCCCGATGGCGCGCTCGCCGAGCAGCAGCCGGTGCACGTCGCGGGGTAGGCCGCCATCGGCCGCCGCCACGGCCAGCAGCCGGTCGCAGGCCAGGGAGGTGAGCGGCGTCAGTTCCGAAGGCTTCCAGACGACGGTGTCGCCGCAGACCAGTGCCACGGCGGTGTTCCACGCCCACACGGCCGCCGGGAAGTTGAACGCGGAGATCACGCCGACGACGCCCAGCGGGTGCCAGGTCTCCGACAGCCGGTGGCCCGGCCGTTCGGAGGCGATGGTGCGTCCGTAGAGCTGGCGCGACAGGCCCACCGCGAACTCGCAGATGTCGATCATCTCCTGGACCTCGCCGAGCGCCTCCGAACGGATCTTGCCCGCTTCGATGGTGACGAGGTCGGCCAGGTCGTCGCGGTGTCGGCGCAGGAGCTCGGCGAGCCTGCGTACCACCTCGCCGCGGCGGGGCGCGGGCACCGTGCGCCAGGCCAGGAACGCCTCGTGCGCGGCCCCGATCGCCTCGTCGGCGTCGGCGGGCGTGGCGGCTCTGAGGTCGAGAAGGGTCTCGCCGGTGATCGGCGTGCGGGCGCGAAGGTCGTCGCCCTCGTCCAGGGTGACGTCCAGGCGGGCCAGGATGTCGAGGGCGCGTCGCCGCAGGACGCCGGTGGCGGGCAGGGTGGTCGTGGTCATGAACGGCTCTCCGTCGCGGTGGTCGCGGTAGTAGGTCCGGGCTCAGGTGATCTCAGGCAGGCCGAGCGCGTGGGCGGTGTCCTGCAGGGATCGCCGTTGCTGGCTCTCGTACAGGGTGAACGGGTCCAGCACCTCGGCCCCGATGGCGCCGGAGAGCCAGTCGCCGTCGTAGTCGGCGGCGGCGCGGCCGTCGTCCCTGACGCCCTGCCCGGTGAGGTTGGACTGGAAGATCCCGGCCGCCGAGCGGGGCAGGAAGTCCTCGTAGACGATGGGCTCGGCGCCTACCCAGCCGTGGTCGATCAGGTCGGCGAGAGCGGTGCCGGGCCGCCGCCCGTCACGCGGGCGTTGCGGCACCGGCCGATAGGTGAAGAACGCCAGCCGCTCGACCGCCAGATCCCGCTCCGTCGCGGGGAACTCCCGCTTCCAGACAGACCGGGCGGGGACGCCGTCGGCTCTGGCCTGTAGGTCGTCGTAGCGTGCGCGGCCGGCGCGGGTGAGCGCGATCCCGCGTGCCTCCACCTCGCCGAAGCGCACCCGCAGCGATCCTGTGGTGAGGCGGCCGTCAGGCCGGCGCAGCGCGCGCGGTTCGGCCAGGGCGCGAAAGGAGGTCTGGCGCAGCAGCACGTCCGGACCGGACCAGCGTGGCGGCCCCTGGATCTGGTCGATCATGGTGATGCCGCGTTCGGTCATCCGCACGTATAGATCGTCGATATCGAGTACGCGCGGCGTCAGGTGGTTGATGTGGGTGCTGCGCACGCCGCCGATGTCGGCCGCGACCGCCGAGACCCGTTCCAGGGTCTCGTACCAGGCCTGGTCGATCGGCTCCTGGCCCAGGGCGAACGCCTGGACGGCCAGGTGCGTGAAGCGTACGGCCTGCTCCTGCGGCAGTTCGCGCTCGTGTGCGGCCCGATCGGCCAGCTCGAGCAGCTCCGGCGGGAACAGCTGCCGCGCGGCCAGGAACCTCTCCAGCCGCTCGCGCAGATCCGGGTCGAAGAAGCGGGGGTCGGCCGGTGTGAGCATCGAGGTGAAGACCCGGAAGGGATCGCCGGCCAGCTCGTCGGCGGCGATGGGGCGGAAGGCGGTCGAGATCACGGGCACGGCGCTGGCGGCGGCCTCGCGCAGGTCGTAGAACCCGACCGGGTACATCCCCATCGCCCCGAAGATCCGCGAGACCTGCCGCAGTTCGGCCGGGGTGCCGACGCGGATGGCGCCGTGGCGTTCGGCGGTGACGCGCTCGATGGAGCCCAGCCGCTCGGCGCCGGCCCCCGCCCGCCGCAATACGCCGTCGTTGACCTTCTGGGAGACCTCCACCAGCGTCCGGTAGGCGGGCACCTCCCGCCCGTACATCTCCGACAGGCGCCGCGCGAACGCCGCGCGCAGCCGCCCTTGAGAGACCATGACCATGCGTTATCTCCTCCAGGTCCGGATGGCTTTGTCCACGATGGAGGTGATTCCGGGTGAATCCAAGCCCCAGCAGACCGATAGATTTCCTGCCAAAGCCCAAGCTCTGCTTAGGGTGCTCTACTGGCGGCGCGGAGTCGGCATGATCAAACCCCTGCATCTGGTCACCCTGCGAGAGGTGTGCCGGACCGGATCGTTCGCGCTGGCGGCGCGCGAGCTCGGCTACACGGCCTCGGCGGTGTCGCAGCAGATCGCGGCGCTGGAGAAGGACACCGGGCTGGAGCTGTTCGAGCGCGAGGCGCGCGGCGTGCGCACCACCGCCGCGGCGCACCGGCTGGTCGAGCTGAGCCAGCGGGTGCTGGCCACGTTGGAGGACTTCGGCTACGAGGTGCGCGAACTGGCCGCCGGCACCACCGGCCGGCTGCGGCTGGGCAGCTTCCCCACGGCCAGCGTACGGCTGGTGCCGCCCACCCTGTCGGCCTTCACCCGCCGCTACCCTCGCGCGGAGATCCTCCTGGAGGAGGGTGAGCCCGAGGAGCTGATCCCGCGGGTGATCGACGGAGCCCTGGACCTGGCGCTGGTCTACGAGTACGGCCTCACCCCGCGGCAGTGGCCCGCCGGCCTGGCCGCCCACCACCTCCTGCGCGAGGACCTGCTCCTGCTACGCCCCCGCGAGCACGCCCCGGGCACGCAGCTGTCGGAGCTGGCCGGGGAACGCTGGATCACCAGCCGCGAAGGCACCGGCGGCGCCCTGTCCCTGGCCCGGCTGTGCGCGGCGGCCGGATTCGTGCCCGCGGTCACCTTCCGCAGCAACAACTATGACGTGGTCCGCCACCTGGTGGCCGCCCGGCTGGGTGTGGCGGTGGTGCCCGCCCTGGGCCATGTCCCCGACGAACGCGTCGTGGCCACGCGCCTGGACCTGCCCGCCGCCCACCGCACCGTGCTCGCCCTGCACCGGGAGGCCAACGGCAACCCCCTGCTGGCCGACGCGCTGGAGACCCTGCGGCAGGCGGCCGGGCCGCGCCCGAACCACGGGTGAGGTTCCATCTGGCGGGGTCAGGTTTCGTAGGCGCTCGTCAGGCGTGAGCGTGAGGCCTCCAGGTGGGCGGTCATGGCGCTCGCCGCCGCCTCGGGATCGTTGCGGCGGATGGCGTCGAGCACCGCGCGGTGCTCGTCGGCGGCGTGCGTGGCGATCCCGTGGCGGAAGTAGAGGCGGTAACCATGCGTGTGCGCGCGGAACCTGCGCAGCGTGTCGGCGATGAGCGGGCTGCGGCTGGCCTCGGCGATGGCGTTGTGGAACAGGGCGTCCAGTTCCGCGAAGCCGCGGTAGGCCTCGTAGGTGTCGCCGACCAGCGGTGACATCATCTGCTCCAGCGACGCCCGCATGGCGGCCACCTCGGCGGCGGTGGCGTAGCGTGCGGCGCGCGCGGCGGCCGATGGCTCCAGGAGCAGGCGAACGTCGTACAGGTCGTCAAGGGCGGCCCGGTCGAGCAGGGGAGCCACCAGGTAGCCCGTGTTCGGCCGGCGCACGACGAGCCCTTCTGACTCGCAGCGCGCGAGCGCTTCGCGGACCGGCGTCTGCGACACGTCGAGTTCGCGGGCGAGCCCGTCGATCGACAGCTTGGCCCCGGGCTCCAGATCGTGATCCATGAGCCGGGCCTTCAGCGCCTGGAAGACCGATTCGCGGACGCTGACCTTGGCCGGCTCGTCGGAACCCGAGCCGCCGGACGCGCCCGTCACCGGCGTCGAGTCGCTCATCTCCCCTCCAAATGAACTTCCCTATTCGTGGTTGACACATGCCCGAAACGCCCTGCATCCTCATGCAAATCGTATCGTATCCGATCTGGGCATGCTGCCCGACGCAGAAGGATGAGCTCGTGACCATTCCCGACTGGTTCGGCGAGGCGGGTTTCGGCCTGTTCGTGCACTGGGACCATGCGAGTCAGCAAGGCGTGGAGATCGGCTGGCCCCTGGTCGGCCATTCGATTCTTCCGGGCCGGACAGAACCCGAAGCCGACATGACCATCGCGCAGTACCAGGCGAGCGCGGCCACGTTCGACCCGCGGCGCTGGGATCCGCGCGGCGTGGCGCGGCTGGCCCGCGACGCGGGGGCCCGCTACGTGGTCTTCACCGTCCGCCATCACGCCGGGTATTCGATGTACCACACGAGGCAGTCGGAGTTCTCCATCGCGGCCTCGCCGTACGGGCGAGACCTCACCCGGGAGTTCTTCGACGCCCTGCGCGCCGAGGGGCTGCGGGTCGGCGTCTACTACTCGCTGCTCGACTGGAACCATCCCGACTACCCGGCCTTCACCGACGCCGATCGTCCCTATCCGCACGAGCGTTACCGGCGGCCCGCCCCGCAGCAGTGGGCGCGCTACCTCGGCTACGTCAAGGGACAGCTCACCGAACTGCTCACCGAGTACGGGCCGATCGACCTGCTGTGGTTCGACGGGGAGTGGGAGCGCACGGCGCAGGAGTGGCACGCCGCCGAGCTCCGCGAGCTGATCAAATCCCTGCAACCGGATGTGATCATCAATGACCGGCTGCCGGGCCAGGGCGACTACGCGACCCCCGAGCAGGGCATGCCGCGACGGCCGCCGGGCGGGCCGTGGGAGCTGTGTCTCACCATGAGCGAGAGCTGGGCCTACCGGCCCGACGACCTGGAGTACAAGAGCCCGCGGCTGCTGGCCTCCTACCTGAGCGAGGTCGCATCCCGGGGCGGCAACCTCCTGCTCAACATCGGGCCGCGAGGTGACGGCTCGCTCGTGCCGACCGAGGTCGCCACGCTCAAGCAGCTCGGCGGCTGGCTGGCCGGCCACGGCGAGAGCATCGTCGGGGCCGCGCCCGCGCCGCAGCGCCTCGACTTCCACGGCCCGGCCACCCAGCGCGGCAACACCATCTACCTCCACCTGCTGCTGCAACCCAAGGACGTGCTCGTCGTCAGGAACGTTCCCATCGGCTCGGTCGTCGGCGTCCGCCTGCTCGGCACCGAGCAACCGCTGCCGTACAGCCTCAACGAGGAAGTGCACAAGGCCAACGGCGCCGACGACGAGCCGCTCGGCGAACTGTTCATCACCGTGCCGCCGCCGACCGGCGCGCTCATCGACGTCATCGCCATAGAGCTGTCAGCGCCCTGGAAGGACGACTCCCATGCCACTGTCTAGAACTGTCCGGGCAGCCAGGCCGCTCCTCGCGGGCGTCGTGCTCGCGGCCTCCGTCCTGGCGTGCGGCACCGGCACCGGACCAGGCGGCGGCGACGGCAAGACGCTGCGGGTCCAGATCCCCACCGGACCGCTGGCCAGCGCCATGCAGCAGGTCGGCAAGGACTTCGAGAAGGCCAACCCGGGCACGGTGGTCACCTTCGAGGGCGTCGACTCCGGCAGCTCCCGCGGCCCCAACGTGGCCCTGCTCAGCTCGACCGGCACCCCCGACATCGGCTACCTCCAGCGCAGCACGGGTGTCTGGTCGGCGCTGCTGAAGAACAAGCAGCTGACCCCGCTGGACGAGGTCTGGAAGGCCGCCGGCCTGGCGGACAAATACTCCAAGAGCCAGGTCGACTACTACACCACCAACGGCCGGCACTACGGCGTCCTGTACGAGCAACTGCTGATCAACCCCGTCTACTACAACAAGGCGGCCTTCGCCAAGGCCGGCATCCCCGAACCGGCCGACCACCAGGTCGCCTCCGTCGCCGACTTCGAGTCCATGGTGGGCAAGGTCAAGGCCGCCGGTTACCAGGGATTCGGCGTGGGCGGTTCGAGCCCGTACGACCTGGGGCACACCCTGGACGCGCTGCTGCCCACCGCGCTACCGCCCGGCGACTACGACGCCCTGCTCACCAACTTCAAGCCCGGATCCCCCACGAACGTCAAGTACACCGACCCCGGCTTCGTCAAGGTGCTCCAGACGATCCAGGACTGGCAGAACAAGGGCATCTACCAGAACGGGATGCTCGGCATGGACACCGACCAGGCCCAGGGGCTGTTCACCAGCGGGAAACTCGCGATGCTGCAGGGCGGCAACTACACCCACGCGAGCCTGAAGGAGGCCAAGCCGTCGTTCGAGATGGGCTGGTTCCTGCTGCCTTCGCTCACCCCGGGCCGCAAGACGCCCTTCGACGCCTTCAACGGCGACACCCTGGTCGTGCCGGTCAAGGCGGCCAACCCGGAGCTGGCCAAGAAGTTCCTTCAGTTCTTCATGACCGACAAGTACCAGGTCAGCGTCGTCGCCGCCACCGGCTCGCTGCCGGTGTTCAGCTCGATCCCCGCCTCCAGCCTGTCCAACCTCGGCGACCTGGTGCAGCAGCAGTTCGAGCTGTCGCAGTCCGTCGGACTGGTCAACATCTGGGACTCCACCGTGCCCTCCACCCTCGGGCAGGCGTTCTCGGTGCCGGTGCTGCAGAAGCTCGTGGCCGGCAAGCTGACCCCGCGGCAGGCGGCGCAGCAGTATCAGTCGGCGCTGGAGGACCTGCAGTCCGGCAAGGTGTCGGGAGCATCGGACTGATGAGCGCCGACAAAGTCGTCCTGGCGACGACCGCCACGGCGCGGCCGCCCCGCCGCAGGGCACGGATCTTCCCGATCGCGGTGATGGCCCCGGCCTTGACGCTGCTGCTCGTGCTCGTCGCCTACCCGATCGCCGGATCGGTGCGCATCAGCCTCGGCAGCTGGGACGGCATCGGCGCGGTCGCCTACCACGGCCTGGACAACTACCGGCGGCTGCTGCGCGATGCGCTGGTCTGGGAGTCGATCGGGACCAGCCTGCAGTTCTTCATCGCGACCGTGGTGTGCACGGTGACCTTCGGCACTCTGCTGGCCAACGCGATCAGCCGCAAGGTCCCCGGCGCCCGCGTCTTCAAGGTCGTCTGGTTCCTGCCGGTGATCATCCCGGTCAGCATCGCGGGCATCTTCTGGTCCAACGCCTTCCAGCCCGCGACCGGCGTGGTGAATTCCCTGCTCGGCCTGCTCGGGCTCGGAGACGATCACGCCTGGCTGGCGTCGTCCTCGACGGCACTGTACGCGGCGATCTTCGTCGCGGTGTGGACGCAGACCGGGTACGCGATGCTGATCCTGCTGGGCGCGATGGAGACCATCCCCGAGGAGGTGCACGAGGCGGCCACGCTCGACGGCGTCGGGGCGGCCGGCCGGCTTTTCCGGATCACGTTGCCGAACATCGTGCCGATGCTGGGCACGATCACGACGCTGACCTCGGTGTTCTCCTTCAACGCCTTCGGCATCATCTACGCGATGACCCGGGGCGGCCCGGGTAACTCCACCAGCATCCTCCCCGTACTGGTCTACAAGCAGTCCTTCGTCGACCAGGACTACGGCTACGGCTCGGCCACCGCGGTCATCACGACGCTGATCGTCGCCGTCATCGGGATCATGGTCATGCGGATCTTCCGCCAGCAGAGCCTGGACGCGCGATGACGGCGCCGCAGACACGGCCGGCCGTGCGGCGGCGAGCGCTCTGGCGGCACGGCCCCCTGTGGTACGTCGGCTACACCCTCCTGCTGGTCTGGACGGCGATCACGGTCGTGCCGTTCGTGTCGATGCTGCTGCTGTCGCTGCACCCGACCAGCGACATCTACGCCCACCCGCTGGGGCTGGGCGGCCAGTGGGTGCTGTCGAACTACGCCGACGCCTGGCGGGGCGTGGTCGGCGGCGCGCCGCTGTCGACGTACATCATCAACAGCGTGCTGGTGGCGGCCTGCAGCCTGGCCATCGGCGTGACCTGCGGCAGCCTGGCCGGCTACGGCCTGGCCCGCGCGAGCAGGCGCCTGTCGAACACGGTCAGCCGCGTCATGGTGCTGGCCCTGAGCGTCCCGCTGGTCGTCGCGCTGATCCCGACCTTCGAACTGCTGGGCAGATACCAGATGCTCAACAGCGTGGCGGGCGTCTCGCTGGTCTACGCGGCGTTCATGACGCCCACCATCGCCCTCATCATGCGCTCGGTGTTCGCCGCCGTACCGCGCGAACTGCTCGAAGCAGCCAAGATCGACGGTTACGGGGAGCTGGCCGCGCTGCTGCGCGTGGTCCTGCCCATCAGCAAGGGCGGTTTCGTCTCGGTCACGCTGCTCGGGCTCATCTTCGTGTGGAGCGAGGTCCAGTTCGGAGTCGTCCTGCTGACCCGCCCGCAGAACCGCACCCTGTCGGTCGGCCTGCTCTCCTTCCAGGGCCAGTTCGTCAGCGACCAGGGCGCCTTCTTCGCCGGCCTGGTCATCGCGACGTTCCCGATCGTCATCCTCTTCCTGATCTTCCAGCGCTACGTCACGAGCGGCATCACCCTGGGTGCGCTCAAGTGAAGAAAGCACATGACATGCCCCGAATCGAACGCATCGACGTCCAGATGGTCGACCTGCAACCGGCGGCCGTCCGCGTCGACGCGATGCAGTCCTTCGTCAAGCAGGAGACGGTGCTCGTCACCGTGCACACCTGCGACGGCCTGTCCGGCACCGGCTACTCCTACACGATCGGGACCGGCGGGCGGGCCGTGATGTCCCTCATCACCGACCACCTGGTCCCGGCCCTGCTGGGCCGCGACGCCCGGCCGGTCGAGGCGCTGTGGCGGCACATGCTCGACCAGACGCGCGCGACCACCGTCGGGGCCATCACCTCACTGGCCTTCGCCGCCGTCGACACCGCGCTGTGGGACCTGCGCGGCCTCCGCAGCGGTGAGTCGCTGTGGCGGATGGCGGGCGGCGCGCACGAGCGGCTGCCCGTCTACGACACCGAGGGCGGCTGGCTGCACCTGCCGGTGGAGGACCTGGTGGAGGGCGCGAAGCGGGCGGCCACGGCCGGGATGCGCGGGGTGAAGGTCAAGGTGGGCAGGCCGTCGCTCGCCGAGGACGCCGAGCGCCTGGCGGCCGTCCGCGAGGCGGTGGGGCCGGGCTTGGAGGTCATGGTCGACGCCAACCAGGCCTTCACCTCCGCCGAGGCGATCCGGCGCGCCCGGACCTACGAGCCGCTCGGCATCGCCTGGTTCGAGGAGCCGCTGCCGGCCGACGACCTCAACGGGCACCGCAGACTGGCCGCCTCCACCTCGGTGCCGGTCGCGGTCGGCGAATCCCTCTACTCCCTGCAGCGTTTCGGCGACTACCTGGCCGCGGGCGCGGTCGGTATCGTGCAGGTCGACGTGGCGCGCATCGGCGGGATCACCCCCTGGCTGAAGGTCGCCCACGCCGCCGAGGCGTTCAACGTCGCCCTCAGCCCCCACTTCCTGATGGAACTGCACGTCAGCCTGGCCGCCGCCGTGCCGAACGGCATGTACGTCGAGCACATCCCGCAGTTGGGGGCGATCACCCGTAGCCCTCTGGTGATCGAGGACGGCCATGTGGCACCGCCCGACGTCCCCGGCATCGGGATCGACTGGAATCTCGACGCCCTCGACGACCATCGCGTCGCCTGAACGAGACGAGATATCGGGCAGGCCTCGGTGGCACCTGTCGCCGCGGGCGGCGGGTACCACCGGCGTGTGGGCTTTCGTGCGAGGCGGCGTGCGCGTGCGCGCAGGCGGTTGCGGGAAGGAGAAAGGGGCGGTACGCTCACTTACTTGGCACTTCAGCCAATGGGCTACATACAAGCCTCCCGTTAGGAGTATACCAGCGAATGGCTAATCGTCAAGATGCTCTCGCGGAAGCCCTTGACGTCGAGCAGGGGACCGTGTCCATGCTCTACGGCAGACTCGACGCGGCGCGGGAGCGGGCGCGGGCGGTGCTGCGTGAGGTGTACGGCCGGGGCGGCGCGCTGGGCACCCGTCAGGCCAGGGTCGAGCGTGAGGTGAGCGCGTCGGAGCAGGCGCGGCGGCTGGCGCAGCTGGAGGGGGTCGAGCGCGGGCTGTGCTTCGGCCGGATCGACGAGAGCGGCGGCGAGACCACCTACATCGGCCGGATCGGGCTGCGCGATGAGGAGCACGAGTCGGTGCTGGTCGACTGGCGCGCCCCGGCGGCCCGCCCGTTCTACGTGGCCACGGCCAGCGATCCCGGCGCCCTGCTGCGCCGTCGTCACCTGCACACCCGCGAGCGCACGGTGGTGGGCCTGGATGACGAGGTGTTCGACCTGGAGCGGATGAGCGAGGGCGAGCGCCGCACGCTGGTCGGCGAGGCGGCGCTGCTTGCGGCGCTGCGCCGGGGCCGCACGGGCCGGATGGGTGATGTGGTGGCCACCATCCAGACCGAGCAGGACCGGGTGATCCGCGCCTCCCTGCAGGGGGCGCTGGTGGTGCAGGGCGGCCCCGGCACCGGCAAGACGGTCGCGGCGCTGCATCGCGCCGCCTACCTCCTCTACACCCACCGCGACACGCTGGAGCGGCGGGGTGTGCTGGTGGTGGGGCCCAATCCGATGTTCCTGCGCTACATCGGCCAGGTGCTGCCGGCGCTGGGCGAGACGCAGGTGGTGATGTCGACGGTGGGGGAGTTGTTCCCCGGGGTGCGCGCGGTCGACGTCGACGGGCCGCAGGCGGCGGTGGTCAAGGGCGACACGCGGATGGCCGAGGTGGTGGCGGCGGCGGTGCGTGAGCGGCAGCGCCTGCCCGAGGGCGATCTGGAGGTGCTGCTGGACGGCCGGGTGCTGCGGGTGCCGCGCGGGGTGTGCGCGGCGTTGCGGGAGCGGGCGCGGGCGGTGCGGTTGCCGCACAACATGGCGCGCAAGCTGTTCGTCACCGAGCTGCTGAAAGAGCTGGCGCGGGCCGAGGCGCGGGCGGTGGAGGAGGCGTTGCGGCTGGCGGAGATGGAGTTCGAGGATCCGGAGCTGGCCGAGCCGCTGGATCTGGAGCGCGATCTGGACGAGGTCGATCTCGCGCTGGCCTCCGCGCGGCTGTGGCAGGAGCCTCCGGTACACCAGGCGGTGGAGGCGTTGTGGCCGGAGCTGACGCCGCAGCGCCTGATCGGAGAGTTGCTGGCCTCCCCGGAGACGCTGTGGCAGGTCTCACCTCCGGGGCTGGAGTGGCAGGAGCTGGTGCGGGCGGCCGGCGCGCCGTGGACGATCGGTGACGTCCCGCTGCTGGATGAGGCGGCCGAGCTGCTGGGCCAGGACGACTCGGCCGACCGGTCGGCCTCGCGCGATGCCGAGGACGAGTGGCAGGAGCAGGAGCGCTACGCCCAGGAGGTGCTGGAGAGCACCGGCCTGCTGGAGGAGGGCATCTTCGACCGGGCCGACGTCCTGGCCGATCGCCATGCCGACACCGGCCTGGAGCTGAGCACCGCCGAGCGGGCCGCGGCCGACCGCCAGTGGGCTTACGGCCACGTGATCGTGGACGAGGCGCAGGAGCTGTCGGCGATGGCGTGGCGGATGGTCATTCGCCGGGTGCCGGCCCGTTCGCTGACGGTGGTGGGCGACATCGCGCAGACGGGTTCGGCGGCGGGCGCGCGCTCCTGGGGCGAGGTGCTGGACCCTTATCTGCGGGGCCGCTGGCGGGAGGAGCGGCTGCTGGTCAACTACCGGACTCCGGCGGAGATCATGCGGGTGGCGGCCGACGTCCTGCGCGTGGTGGATCCCTCCCAGAGCGTGCCGGAGTCGGTCAGGGACGGGGAGGCCGAGCCGCGCGCGGTCCGTACGGGCCTGGCCGGGCTGCCCGCGCTGGTGACCGAGGAGCTGGCGCTGATCGGTGAGGGCCGCCTGGCCGTCCTGACCCCGGACGCCGGACATGAGCGGGTGGCGGCGCTGTTCCCGGACGGCGGCGATCTGCAGGCGCCCGTGGTGGTGCTGACGGTGACCCAGTGCAAGGGGCTGGAGTTCGACTCGGTCATCGTGGTGGAGCCGGCGGCCATCATGGCGCAGTCGCCGATGGGCGGCCAGGACCTGTATGTGGCGGTGACCAGGGCCACCCGCCGCCTGACGATCGCCCACGAGAACGACCTGCCACCGGCCCTATCCGACATGTCCGAAAAATCTACTTTGTAAAGGCGCTCGGGCGGGGCAAAAACCCAAACACATAATCGAATAAATACCCTCATTTAGACCCGAGGCGCGCACGGAGAGTCACGGGTAGAGCTGGTCGGCGACCTCGCGGACGCGGGTGGTCACCTGCAGCAGGCGGCGCAGGGTCTCGATGTCGAGGTGATCCATGATGCGCCGGTAGTGGTCGAGGCCGACGTCGTTGATCTCGGCCAGGAGTTTGGCGCCCGCCTCCGTCAGCTCGACCCGGCGCACGCGGCGATCGTGGGGGTCTTCGCGCCGGCTGACCAGCCCATGGCTGACCAGCCGGTCGACGATGCCGGTCACGGTGCCCAGGCCGACGCCGAGGTCGTGGGCGAGCTCCTGGCCGGAGGCCGAGCCGGTGTGCGACAGCAGCATGACGACCTTGAGTTGGCGCATGGTGAGGTTGGAGGTGAATAAGGCGGACTGGGTCTGGCTGAGGGCCCGCCCGAGGCCGCGCTGGGTCTCGGTGATCCGGCGGATCAGGTCTTCGCGTTCGTCGTCCACACTCACCTCTCGCTTCCTGAGAATGTTATCAGGAAAGCCAAGGCAGGTTAAATATTCGTACAAGGCGAAGTGTTAGTCTGGGGCGAATTCTGAAGGGACGCTCATGACCGCATTCGCCCGGTTGAGTCTTGCCAACCGCAGCCTCGTGATCTTACTGTCGATCGTGATCACCGCGTTCGGCGCGTTCACGATCCCGCAGCTCAAGCAGCAGTTGCTGCCGTCGCTGTCGTTTCCCGGCGCGTTCGTGATCGCGTCCTATCCCGGGGCTTCGCCCGAGATCGTGGAAGACCAGGTGACCAAGCCGCTGGAGGACTCCTTCCAGGGCATTCCCGGCATGGAGCAGATGACCTCCACCTCCAAGGAGGGCATGACCCAGGTTCAGGTGGCCTTCGCCTTCGGCACCGACATCGAGGCCTCGATCGGCAAGATGCAGCAGGCGGTCAGCCGGGTGCAGCCGCAGTTGCCCTCCGGTGTGGATCCGCAGGTGGTCGCGGGTAACACCGATGACATTCCGGTGCTGGTGCTGGCGGTGGGCGACGGCGGCGACGAGCGGGCGATGGCCGACAAGCTGCGCCAGATCATGGTGCCGGAGTTGCAGGCCGTGGAGGGGGTACGGGAGGCGACGGTCACGGGCACCCGTGACGAGGT
The DNA here is from genome assembly GCF_040648335.1 of Nonomuraea sp. NPDC049158. NCBI lineage: Bacteria > Bacillati > Actinomycetota > Actinomycetes > Streptosporangiales > Streptosporangiaceae > Nonomuraea > Nonomuraea sp. NPDC049158. The sequence continues at coordinate 187,400 of NZ_JBEZDM010000019.1, read as the reverse complement.
CGTCACGATCAAGCCGGACCTGAAGAAGATGGCGCTGGCGGGGGTGTCGGCGGCGCAGATCCCGGACGTGCTGAAGGCCAACGGGACGCCGATCCCGGCGGGCACGCTGAACTCCGGCTCCTCATCGCTGACGGTGCAGGTGGGCGAGCGGGTCGATTCGATCGACAAGCTGAAGGACCTGTACCTGACCCCGGCCCAGCCGCAGGCCAGCCCGGCCCAGGCCCAGCCGCAGGCGCAGCCGCAGCAGGGCCGGCCGGGCGGGCAGCAGCAGCCGGGCGGCCGTCCGGCGCAGACGGCCGTCATCGCGCAGCCCAAGCCGGTGAAGCTGGGTTCGGTGGCCGACATCACCCGCGGCCTGGCCGAGGCGACGACGATCACCCGTACCGACGGCCGCACCAGCCTGGGCGTGTCGGTGACGATGATGCCCGACGGCAACGCGGTGTCGATCTCGAACGCGATCCGCGAGAAGCTGCCCGAGCTGGGCAGGGCGCTGGGCGATTCGTCGGAGACGGCCGTCGGGGTGGTCTTCGACCAGGCCCCCTACGTGCAGCAGTCGATCGAGAGCTTGACCACCGAGGGCCTGCTGGGCCTGGTGTTCGCGGTGCTGGTCATCTTGGTGTTCCTGCTGTCGGTGCGCTCGACGCTGGTGACGGCGGTGTCGATCCCGCTGTCGGTGGTGATCGCGCTGATCGCGCTGTGGGCGGGCGACTATTCGCTGAACATGCTGACCCTCGGCGCGCTGACGATCGCGGTCGGCCGGGTGGTCGACGACTCGATCGTGGTGCTGGAGAACATCAAGCGCCATCTGGGGTACGGCGAGGCGAAACTGTCGGCGATCTTGTCGGCGGTACGCGAGGTGTCGGGCGCGGTGACGGCCTCGACGCTGACGACGGTGGCGGTGTTCGCGCCGATCGCGGTGGTCGGCGGCATGGTGGGTGAGTTGTTCGGCCCGTTCGCGGTCACGGTGGCGGTGGCGTTGCTGGCCTCGCTGGTGGTGTCGCTGACGGTGGTGCCGGTGATGGCGTACTGGTTCCTCAAGGCGCCGGTGCTCAGGCCGGAGGAGGCGCGGGCACAGCGGGAGGCGGCCGAGGCCAAGGAGCTGCGCAGCCCCCTGCAGCGCGCCTATCTGCCGGTGCTGCGTTTCGCGACGCGCTTCAAGCTGGTGACGATCCTGATCGGGCTGGCGGTGATGGTCGGCACGCTGGGACTGGCGGGCAGGCTGCAGACCAACTTCCTGGACTCGGCCGGCCAGAACACGATCTCGGTGTCGCAGAAGATGCCCGTCGGCACGGACCTGGCCACCACGGACGCCGCCGCCAAGAAGGTGGAGGGCGTCCTGGCCGGCCTGGACGGCGTGGAGACGTACCAGGTGAACGTCGGCGGCGGCAACGCGATGCGCGGCGGCGCCGGTGGCGGCGCGGATCGCGCCTCCTACTCGCTGACGCTGAAGGACGGCGCCGACACCCCGGCGGTGGAGCAGGCGCTGCGCGACAAGCTGACCGGCCTGTCAGACATCGGTGAGGTGACGGTCGGCGGCTCGGGCGGCGGCGGATTCTCCTCCGACTCCATCGACGTGGTCGTGCAGGCTGCCGACGCCGAGACGCTGCGAACCGCGGCCGACGCGGTCAAGACGGCGATGGGCCAGGTCTCGGGCCTGCGCGATGTGTCGTCGAACCTGGAGGCCAGCGCCCCGCGGATCGAGGTACGGGTCGACAAGGAGAAGGCGGCCGCCAAGGGGCTGTCGGAGGCGCAGATCGGGCAGTCGGTGGCGCAGGCGTTCCGCGGCGCGCCGCTGGGCCAGCTGACCATGGACGGGCGGGCCAGTGACCTGGTGCTGCGCGTGGGTGAGGCTCCCGAGGACATCAAGGAGATCGAGAAGCTGAAGCTGGCCACGGCGACGGGCCTGGTGAAGCTGTCGTCGGTGGCGGATGTCAAGCAGGTGGCCGGGCCGACGCAGGTGACGCGGATCGACGGCGAGCGCTCGGCGACGGTGTCGGCCAAGGCGACGGGTTCGGACCTGGGCAGCGTGACGCAGGCGCTGACGACGAAGCTGGACGGGGTGACGCTCGCCTCGGGCGCCTCCTACGAGATCGGCGGCGCGTCGGCGGACCAGCAGGACGCGTTCGCGGATCTGGGCCTGGCGATGCTGGCGGCGATCGCGATCGTGTTCATGATCATGGTCGCGACGTTCCGCAGCTTCGTGCAGCCGCTGATCTTGCTGGTGTCGATCCCGTTCGCCGCGACGGGCGCGATCGGGCTGCTGGTGGCCACCAACACGGCGATGGGCGTGCCGGCGCTGATCGGCATGCTGATGCTGATCGGGATCGTGGTGACCAACGCGATCGTGCTGATCGACCTGATCAACCAGTACCGGGCCCAGGGCCTGGGGATCGTCGAGGCGGTGATCGAGGGCGGCCGGCGCAGGCTGCGGCCGATCCTGATGACGGCGGTGGCCACGATCTGCGCGCTGACGCCGATGGCGCTGGGCGTGACGGGGCAGGGCGGGTTCATCTCCCAGCCGCTGGCGGTCGTGGTCATCGGCGGGCTGATCACCTCGACCCTGCTGACGCTCGTGCTGGTTCCGACCCTGTACACGATGGTGGAGCGGGCCAAGGAGCGGCTGCGGCGCAAGCCGGCCGAGCCGAAGCAGGAAGAGGCGAAGGTATTGGCTCCGACCCCGTAAAGCAGGGGTGCTCCGCCCGTACGGCCTGGTGCCGTGCGGGCGGAGCCGTGTGAATAGACTTGTCCGACGTGACTTCCAAGCCGCGTATCCCTGACGTCCTGGCCGCCCGCTATGCCTCCCCGGAGCTGGCCCGGTTGTGGTCCCCCGAGTACAAAGTGATCGCCGAGCGGCGGTTGTGGCTGGCGGTGCTGCGGGCGCAGGCGGAGCTCGGGGTCACGGTCCCGCAGGACGCGGTCGCCGACTACGACAAAGTGGTCGAGCAGGTCGATCTTGCCTCCATCGCCGCGCGGGAGCGGGTGACGCGCCACGACGTGAAGGCGCGCATCGAGGAGTTCAACGCGCTGGCCGGGCACGAGCAGGTGCACAAGGGCATGACCTCGCGCGACCTGACGGAGAACGTCGAGCAGCTGCAGATACGCGACAGCCTCCTGCTGGTACGCGAGCGGGTGGTGGCGTTGCTGGCCCGGCTGGCGCGGCTGGCCGAGGAGCATGAGGCGACGGTGGTGGCGGGCCGCTCGCACAACGTGGCGGCGCAGGCCACGACGCTGGGCAAGCGGTTCGCCTCGGCGGCCGATGAGCTGCTGGTGGCCTTCGGCCGGCTGGAGGAGCTGATCGCCCGCTACCCGCTGCGCGGCATCAAGGGACCGGTGGGCACCGCCCAGGACATGCTGGACCTGCTCGACGGCGACCGCGGCAAGCTCGCGGAGCTGGAGGGGCGGGTGGCCGCGCATCTGGGATTCGAGCGGCGTTTCACCAGCGTGGGACAGGTCTATCCGCGCTCGCTGGACTTCGAGGTCGTCTCGGCCCTGGTACAGCTGGCCGCCTCCCCGTCGTCGCTGGCCAAGACGATCCGGCTGATGGCCGGCCATGAGCTGGTGACGGAGGGCTTCAAGGAGGGCCAGGTCGGTTCGTCGGCGATGCCGCACAAGATGAACACCCGCTCGTGCGAACGGGTGAACGGCCTGACGGTGGTGCTGCGCGGTTACGCCTCGATGGTGGCGGAACTGGCCGGCGACCAGTGGAACGAAGGCGACGTGTCGTGCTCGGTGGTGCGCCGGGTGGCGCTGCCGGACGCGTTCTTCGCCTTCGACGGGCTGGTGGAGACGATGCTGACGGTCCTGGACGAGTTCGGGGCCTTCCCGGCGGTCATCTCGGCGGAGCTGGACCGCTACCTGCCGTTCCTGGCGACCACGAAGATGCTCATGGCGGCGGTCCGCGCCGGGGTGGGCCGCGAGCAGGCACACGAGCTGATCAAGGAGCACGCGGTGGCCTCGGCGCTGGCGATGCGCTCGCAAGGCGCGGCCAACGAGCTGCTGGACCGGCTGGCGGCCGATGAGCGTTTCCCGCTGGACCGTGCGGGCCTGGCGGCGCTGCTGGCCGACCGGGTGTCCTTCACCGGGGCGGCGGCCGAGCAGGTGGCGGCGGTGTCGCGCTCGGTGGGCGAGGTCGTGGCCGCCTACCCCGAGGCGGCCGCCTACCAGCCGGGCTCGATTCTGTGATCGTTGAGCTTTCGCGGCTGGATGAGGTGCGCTCGGCGTGCGGGGATGACGATCTGCTGATGTGGGCGGCGCAGGGGCTGTCGGGCGGCGTGCGGGTGTGGGCGGCGGGTGAGGCGGTGGTGGCGGCTTCGCCCGGGCTCTCGCGCCGGGACCGGCTGGCGGTGTGGGGCGGCGCGGCGTGTGCGACGCGGCTGGTACGGCACGCGCTGGGCGAGATGGGGCCGTCGTATCGGCCGGTGGGTGAGGCCGGGCTGGTGGGTGAGGTGACGGCGAGGCTGGCGGAGCTGGAGGCGGCGGGCACGTTCTGGTGGATGAGCCTGCCCGGCCCTCCCTCTCCGGCTCCCTCCCTCTCCGGCTCCCTCCCTGACCCCCTCCCCGACCCCGGTCCCGACCTCGACCTCGACCCCGGTCCAGGTCCCGGTCTTGGGCGACGGTGCGGGCGGCGCGGGGGACGCGGCGGGCGGCGCGGACGGGGCCGGGTGGCTGGGGCCGGAGATGGACGCGGAGGTGGCCGGGTTACTGGCGGACGCCGCGCCGGATTCGTACGCGGTGCCGGGCGTGCCCGGAGTGCGGCGATGGGCCGGCGTACAGACCGGCGACGGGCTGGCGGCGGTCGCGGCCGAGGCGTGGAGCGCCCCCTCGGTCGGCTTCCTGGCGGGAGTGGCGACGGCGGCCCGCTTTCGCGGGCGAGGGCTGGCGTATCGGCTGTGCCGGTGGGTCTCGGGCGAGATGGTGGCGGCGCGGGGCCGGGCGGCGCTGATGGTGGACGCGGACAACCGGGCGGCGATCGGGGTGTACGAGCGGATCGGCTACCGGCGCCGCGCGCTCATGGCGTCCCAGGTGGTGTAGGGCCTTGGCGCGCCGCCTGCGGCCGTTGTGCCGTACCGGAACGGCGGGTTTGTACGCCTTTACGGGCGGGCGTGGCGGAGCATCTCGGTGAGCAGGGGGCGCAGGGCGGCGGGCACCTGGGACTCGGTCAGCTCGGTGACCTGGTCGCCGGTGGGACGGTGGACGGTCAGCCGGTAGCGGGGCTGGGACGATCCGGACGGCTCGGCGGAGGCGGAGGCGAGGTGGCGCAGCAGGTCGTCGAGGCTCTCGTCCAGGTCGGTGTCGAGGGTGGCGGTGCGGCGCAGGCCGGTGAAGCCGCCGCTGGTTTCGAGCGTGACACGCATGGGCGTCCCTCCGGTTTCACCCTACGGTACGGGGCTCCGCACGGGTCCGGGGCGGGCTTGGCCGCGGAACCCTCGCGGCCGAGCCTCCTCGCCGGGCCCGTGCGGAGAGCCTCGGAGCGGGTTACCAGAATCCCTGCTGCCTGGCGGCGCCGCGGACGGTCTGGGGGGACTGGCGCGGGACGAGGCCGGCGCGGGCCAGGATGCGGGCCTGGGCGACGGCGACGGTGGCGGCGTCGGCGAACTTGGCGTTGGGCCACAGGTTCTGCAGCGTCTGGTACATGATCACGGTGGCGGCGTCGAGGCCGAGGTCCTGGCTGATGAGGTAGAACCAGCGGTTGGTGATGCCGGACATGATGTGGGGGTCGGCGGGTTCGAAGTAGCCGGACATGTCGCGTGGTTGCGGGTCGCGGCCCATCAGCGGGTTGTCGAAGGCGGTGCCGGGCTCGGCCATGTTGCGCAGCGCTTCGCCGTACAGGTCGTCGGCCATGATCTCGTCGCCGATGAGCCAGTTGTGGGTGTGGGCGTCCTGGCCGTTGGCGAAGGCGTCGATGGCGGTGCCGAGCATGTCGCTGAAGGATTCGTTCAGGGCGCCGCTCTGGTCGTTGGTGTAGTTGAGGTTGGCGCTGAACTGGGTGACGCCGTGGGTGAGCTCGTGGGCGCACACGTCCATGCTGGCGGTCAGGTCCTTGAAGACCTGGCCGCTGCCGTTGCCGAACACCATGCGCAGGCCGGCGTCGTCCCAGAAGGCGTTGTCGAAGCCGATGCCGAAGTTGACGTTGGCGACGAGGTTGAGCCCGGCGTTGTCGATGGACTCGCGGCCGAGCTGGTCCTTGTAGTAGGTGCGTACGGTGCCGAGGTGGTCGTAGGCGTCGTTGGCGTTCTGGGCGCCGACGGCGGGGTCTCCTTCGCCGCGGATGAAGGTGACGTCGAAGGTCCACTGGTTGAGGTCGTCGTAGACGAGGCGTCCGGCGGTGCCTGGTTTGGGGACGGTCAGGCCCGGGGGGACGCTTTCGGGTTCGGCGGTCAGACGCTGCTGGGCCAGGGGCAGGGCCTCGGTGCTGCGCCGGCCGCGGCGGAACTGGGCGGAGACGACGGCTGAGCGCTGGGCGGGTGAGGGTTCGGCGCTCTGCTGCGCCTGGACCTTGGCGATGTGGTCGAGGACGTGGGGCGGGACGAAGGAGCAGCGATATGCCATGGCTGAGCCCTTTTGGCGGGAACGGATTCTGACGTTTCCACGTAAGCGGGGCCTGGTGCGGGGCGCATCGGTGGCGGTCTCAGGGCTATCCCTAGGCGGCGTACGGGCCGGGGTTCGGGCGGTGGTTCGGGCCGGGGTTCGGGCGGTGGTTCGAGGCGGGGTTCGGGGCGGCCGGAAAATCGGATGAGGTTCGGCAGGCCGTCAGGCACAGTTGACAGTGTGATGTCCGATTTTGTGCCTGGTATCGAGTTGTCCCGAGCCTTTTATGCCGAGGTGGTGGCGCCGCTGGTGGAGCGGGTGCCGCACAGTGCCGCGTTGATCGGGCCGGGGTCGGAGGTGCTGGCGTTCGATACCGGCCGCTCCGCCGATCACGACTGGGGCCCGCGGGTGCTGGTGTTCGTGGAGCCGCAGCGAGTGGAGCAGGTGGAGGCGCAGGTGCTGGCCGGGCTTCCCGAACGGTTTCGGGGACTGGAGACGGTGTTCGACTATCACGGCGCCCGCCGGCCGGGCGTGGTGGTCGCCGATCTGGAGGAGTGGCTGGTGGGGCGGCTGGGCTTCGACCCGCGGCGGGGGGTGGCGCTGCTGGACTGGCTGTCGGTGCCCTGGCAGAGCCTGGCGGAGGTGACGTCGGGGGAGGTGTTCCATGACGGGCTGGGCGGGCTGGAGGAGGCTCGGGCGGCGCTGCGCTGGTATCCGGGCGATGTGTGGCGCTACGTCCTGGCCTGCCAGTGGCGGCGCATCGCCCAGGAGGAGCCGTTCCCCGGCCGGTCGGGAGAGGTGGGGGATGAGCTCGGCTCAGCCGTCGTGGGGGCACGGCTGAGCCGGGAGGTGATGCGGCTGGCGCTGCTGCTGCGCCGCCGCTATCCGCCCTACGCCAAATGGCTGGGCAGCGCCCTGGCGCGGATGCCCGGCTCGACGGAGCTGGGGGAGTCGCTGGGGCTGGCGCTGGCCGCCCGGTCATGGCGGGAGCGGGAGGACGGGCTGGCCGCCGCCTACGGCCGGCTGGCGGCGCTGCAGAACCGGCTGGCGCTGGCCGAGCCGCTGGACGAGCGCGTACGGGACTTCCACGACCGGCCCTTCCGGGTCATCGGCGGCGACCGGTTCGTCCAGGCGTTGCTGGGATCGGTGTCGGACCCGGTGATCAGGGGGCTGCCGGTGGTGGGGTGCGTGGACCAGCTGTCGGATTCGGTGGACCTGCTGCTGGAGCCGCGCCGGGCCCGGGCGGTGACCGCGGCGGCACTCGGCCTGGGCGCCTGAGCGCTGGTCAGGCCCGCGTACGGCCGAACAGGCGGGCGCCGCCGACCACGCACACGGCCGCCAGGCCGGCGGTGACGGCGGCGCCGGTCAGGACGGTGGCGTTGGCGTAGTGGCCCTGGAAGACCTGCCGTACCGCCTCGACGGTGTAGCGCAACGGCACGACGCGGGAGGCGGCCTCCAGCCAGCCCGGCGCCAGGCTCATCGGCAGCAGCAGGCCTGACAGCAGCATGAGCGGCATGCCCACGGTGTTGGCGATGGCCGCGAACTCCGGCGGCGTGGCGACGTTCATGGCCAGCCCGTAGGACAGGGCCGACAGGGCGGCGGCCAGGACGGCGACGAAGGCCAGGCCCAGCACGATCCCGGCCAGCGGGGCGCGCAGCCCGAAGGCCACTCCGAGCCCGACGAGCAGGATCGACTGGGCGAGCAGTTGCACGACGTCGCGCAGCGTACGGCCCAAGAGCAGGGCCAGGGGGCTGACCGGGGTGACGCGCATGCGGTCGATGACGCCGAGGTTGCGCTCCACCAGCAGGCCGAGCCCGACGAACGAGCCGCCGAGCAGGGCGAGCTGGACGAGCACGCCGGGCACCAGCGCCTGCCAGGACGATCCGCCCACGCCGAGGTCGAACCTGGTCAGCAGCGGGCCGAACAGCGCCAGGAACAGCAGCGGCTGCAGCATGCCGAACAACAGGCTGGTCGTGGAGCGCAGCGTGGCGCGCAGGTAGCGGCCGAAGATGATGCCGGTGTCGGTGAGCAGGGTCATGGGGTCTGTGTTCCTGTGGGTCTAGATGGACAGGGGTTCGCCGGCGGTGGTGCGGCCGGTGATGGCCAGGAAGGCGTCCTGGAGGCTGGCGGCCGGATCGCCGGTGTGGCGGGACTTGAGCTCGGCGGGGGTGCCTTCGGCGACGACCGCTCCGGCGTCCACGACGACGATGCGGTCGGCGAGCGCGTCGGCCTCGTCGAGGTAGTGGGTGGTCAGGAAGACCGTGGTGCCGTGGCCGGCGCGGATGCGGCGGATCAGCTCCCACAGCTCGGCGCGGCTGCCGGGGTCCAGCCCGGTGCTGGGTTCGTCGAGGAAGAGCACCTCAGGCCGGTTGACCAGGCCGAGCGCGATCTCCAGCCGGCGGCGCTGGCCACCGGACAGGGCGGCGGTCGGCCGGTCCATCAGCTCCGTCAGAGCCAGGTCGCCGGCCAGCTCCTCGGCCCGCTCCCCGGCCTGCCTCCTGGTCAGGCGGTGCAGCCGGCCCTGGGTGATGAGCTCCTCGCGCACGCCGCAGCCGGGGTCGAGGCCGCCGGACTGGGCGACGTAGCCGATGCGGCGGCGCACCCCGGCGGGGTCGGCGAGCAGGTCACGCCCGGCCACCTCGGCGTGGCCGCCGCTGGGCGGCAGGAGGGTGGTGAGCATGCGCACGGTGGTGGTCTTTCCGGCGCCGTTCGGGCCGAGGAAGCCGAGGATCTCGCCGCGCTCCACGGTCAGGTCGATGCCGCGTACGGCGTGGACGGGGCCTTGGGCCAGGGTGAAGGTACGCATCAGGCCCCGGACGTGGATGGCTGGTTCAGGCATGCCGCAGATAGAACCACACTCCACTCCAAAATTGCAATCGACTTAAAGTTTGGAGTTGAGTTAAGCTATTCGGCATGACCGAGGGCTTGCGGGAACGCAAGAAGCAGCAGACCCGCCACCGCATCCGCGACGTGGCCACCACCCTGTTCGTCGAACGCGGCTTCGACCACGTCACCATCGCCGAGGTCGCCGCGGCGGCGGAGGTGTCCGTCAACACCGTCTACAACTACTTCCCGGCCAAGGAGGACCTCGTCCTGCCGCCCGAGGAGGCCTCGCCCCAGCGCCTGGCCGACATCGTGCGCCGCCGCCCCGCCGGGCAGGCCGCCGTCCCCGCCGTGCTGGAGCACCTGCGCCAGGAGGTACGACGGCGCGAACGCACACTCGGCCTGAGCGACGGCTTCGGCCGCGTCTTCGACATGATGCGCGCCGCCCCCACCCTCACCGCCCGCCTGGGCGACCTCGGCCGGCAGATGACCGACGAACTGGCCGCCCTCCTGGCCGAGGAGAGCGGCGCCGCGCCCGGCGACCCGCTGCCCCGCATGGTGGCCTGGCACATCGGCGTCTTCCACGCCCTGGTGTACGCCGAGATCGGCGAGCGCACCACCGCCGGGCAGAGCGCCGACACGATCGCCGCAGCCGTGCTCGACCTCATCGACGTCTACGAGGACCTGCTCGGAGACCGCCTGCTCACCTACGCCACACGTAAGGACTGACCATTGTTCAGAGTGACGATCCGAGGCACGTTCGAGGGCCTGGACGAGGCCGCGCGTGAGGCCGTACGGGCCGCTGGAGGCGCCGCCTTCACCGAGGCCGGGACCTTCACCCACGACCAGAGCGTGTCGGCCTTCACCTTCCGCTGCCAGATCCCCGCGGGCCCCGACGACGGCGAGCACGAGGCCACCGCGGCCGCGATGGCGGCCCTGGACGGCCACGGCTACTCCTACCGCGTGCTGCGCGTCGCGGTGACCGACATGCGCGACATCAAGATCCGACGCAAGGGGCGCCCGAGGACGAGGACGGGCTGAACCCCCGGCCCCAGGTCACCCTCAGGCACAAGCCCCAGCTGGACTCTCCCGCAGTGGCAGGCACCATGCTGGGGGACGTGGACGACGACCTCCTGCCGATCGGGCAGTTCGCCCGGCTCACCCGGCTGAGCGTGAAGCAGCTGCGGCACTACGACGAGATCGGGCTGCTGCGACCCGCCTGCGTGGACGCCACCACCGGCTACCGCTACTACCGCGCCGCGCAGGCCCGCACCGCGATGTCGATCGGGCTGCTGCGATCGCTCGACGTCCCGCTGCCCGTCGTGGGCCAGGTCCTGGCCGGCACCGAAGGCGCCCTGGAGTCCGTACACGGCTCACTGGAAGCCGAACTGGCCCGGCGGCGGCGCACACTGGCCTCCCTGGAACGCGTCATGACCCACGGCCTGCCCGCCACCCAGGTCCGCATCCTCACCGAACCGGCCCACCGCGTCGCGCTCATCCGCGAACGCGCCACCGGCCCCGCCGACATCGGCCGCGCCACCAGCGCCGCGATGTCACGCCTGACAGCCGGCCTGCCGCACGGGCCGGCGACCCGACCCGACACAGGCACCGATACGGGCACCGATACGGGCGGCACCGACATGGGCGCGGTCGGCGGCCCGCGCCTGATCGGCCTGTTCCCCGTCGACCTGACCGACGAGTTCGACGTCACCGCCGCGCTCGTCCTGGCCGACGGCTGGCAGGCCGGCGGGGGAGCGCAGGTGGACGTACTGCCCGGCGGCACCTTCGCCGCCGCCACCCACCTCGGCCCCTACGACCAGATCTCCCTGACCGCCCACGCCGTCCTGGCCTGGTGCGCCGAACGCCGCCACCCCATGCGCGGCCCGATCCGCGAGGTGTACGTGTCCGACCCGGCCCGCACCCCTCCCGACCAGCTGATCACCCACCTGATGATCCCTTTGGAGGACGAGTCATGACAGCCGAACTGACCACCCAAGGCCCCGTCACCTGCCTGAACGTCACCGGCCTGGGCGAACCCGGCGGAGCCGAGCACCTGTCCGCGATCGGCGCCCTCCACGCCGTCGCCGGCGCGATGGGCGGCACCGCCGGGCCGCTGGAGGGCCTGTGGTGGGTGGAGGACGAACGGCCGGGGCTGGAGGTACCGCGCGAGCAGTGGCGCTGGCACCTGCTGCTGCCCCTGCCCGCCACACCCGAGCCCGGACGGCTGGAGCAGGCCCGCGAGGCCGTACGCGCGAGCGGCGCGGCCGTCGACCGCGTACGGGTGGCCGTCTTCACCGAGGGACAGTGCGTGCAGATGCTGCACCACGGCCCCTTCAGCGAGGAGCCCGTGACGCTGAAGGCGATGGAGGAGTTCATGGACGAGCACGGGCTGGTGGCCAACGGACCGCACCACGAGGTGTACCTGACGGCCTTCGACGACCCCGACCCGCGCACGCTGCTGCGCCAGCCCGTCCGCCCGGCATGAACCGCCTCACCCGTTAATCAGGGGTTCATCTGGGGTCGCACGATCTTCCCCCGCCACCGCGCCGCCTCTTACATTCCGAAGCGTCACCCCATCCCGAGCGTCACCGCGGACACACTGGCCGAGCGGGGTCAGGCCGGTCGCCACCGCGGCCGCGTCGGGCGCGAAGGTAAGAGCCGGCAAGGAGACAGACCGTGTTCAAGCGCATCGCCCTCATCCCCCTGCTGTTACTCGCCTTCCTGGGAGTGGCGAACCCCGCCCCGGCCCAGGCGCACGAGCCGCGCCACCTGCGCATCCTGCTCACCAACGACGACGGCTACACCTCGGTCTACCTGCAAGGACTGCGCCAGAAGCTGATCGACGCGGGCCACGAGGTGACGGTCGTCGCCCCCGACAGCGATGTCAGCATCACCGGCACCGCGATCAACGCCAGGTTCGGCACCACCTTGCAGGCCACCCAGAAGGAGCCCGGCGTCTGGGCCATCGGAGGCAGCCCCAGCGACGCGGTCGCGTTCGGGACGCGCGTCGTGTTCGCCGGCAACCCGCCGGACCTGGTGGTGTCGGGCCCCAACCCGGGCGAGAACGTCGCCGCGACCGCCAACTACTCCGGCACCGTCGCCGCGACGATCACCGCCATCACCGGCGGCATCCCGGCCGTTGCGGTCAGCGTCGCCAGGAGCGGCGGCTCCTTCCCCAGCGCCGACCAGTCGATCGCCTTCGCCGTCAAACTCGTCGACCGGCTGGCGGCGACCTCACACGGCGCCGTCCTGCCCGCCCGCACCGCCCTGAACGTCAACTACCCCGTCACCCCCAACGGCAAGGTCACCGTCGCCAAGCTGGGGACCTCACTGCCCTTCTCCACCGACTACACCCTCGATTCGGCCGCGTGCGCCACCTGCTACCGCATCCTGCCCCTGCCGGCCGCCGCCCCCGACCCGGTGACCGACGCCGACCGCACCCTGCTGGCCGCCGGCAACGTCACCATCACCCCGCTGGACGGCAGCTGGGAAGCGGGACCGGCCGCCACCACCAGCATCCGCTTCCGCCTCAACGCCCTGACCCCCTGACACTGAGCCCGGAGCACGTTCCGGAACGTTGCGGGCCCGCGGCACAGGAAAGACCACCACGGGCCCACAACCGACCACGCCACACGGCTTCCCAACCCTGCGGTGAGCACGGCTCCAACTCCGCGGTGAGCAACGAGCGGAGCGGTGAGCGGGACAGGACAGCCGCACCACGGCAGCGCGCGAGCGGTCAGCACGACGGAGCAGCACGGCATGGCTAGGCGGCATGGCTAGGCGGCTCCTGAACCTCGGCCCCCTCAACCCCGGCTCCTGAACCTCGGTTCGGCCCCAAAGGCTCCTAAACCTCGGTGAGGATGACCGGCCCATCGTCGGTGATCGCCACCGAGTGCTCGCTATGGGAGGCGCGCGAGCCGTCAACGGTCCGCAACGCCCACCCGTCGGAGGCCGTGAGGTAGCGGCCGTCGCCGCCCGCGGTGAACATCGGCTCGATCGCCAGCACCAAGCCCGGCCGCAGCACCAGCCCGCGGCCCGGCCGCCCATGGTTGGCCACGTGCGGGTCCTCGTGCATCCGCCGCCCGATCCCGTGCCCCCCGAAGTCGATCGGCACGCCATAGCCGCCCGCCACCGCGACCGAGGAGATGGCGTGCCCGATGTCGCCGATCCGGTTGCCCGGCCGCATCGCGGCGATACCCGCCCGCAACGCCTCCTGCGTCGCCTCGATGAGCGCCACGTCACGGGCGCGCGGCAGCCCCACCACGAAGCTGACCGCCGAGTCGCCCGCCCACCCGTCGAGGTAGGCGCCGCAGTCGATGCTGACCAGGTCGCCGTCCTTGAGCCGGTAACGGTCCGGGATGCCGTGCACGATCACGTCGTTGATCGACGCGCAGATGACCGCCGGGTAGGGCGTCGGCGCGAACGGCGGGTGATAGTCCAGGAACGCGGGCTTGGCGCCCGCCTCGGCGATGACGGTGGCCGCCAGCTCGTCCAGCTCGTCGACCCGTACTCCCACCGCGGCATGCTTGACGATCGCCTGCAGCGCCCGCGCCACCACGCGGCCCGCCTCGCGCATCGCGTCGATCTCCGCCGATGTCTTGATCTCCACCATGTCGATAACTATACCGGTATTTGTATCGCGTTGGTATTCGTCTCCCGGCTGTAGACTTGGACCCATGGTCCGACCCTCGCTGACCCCCGAAGAGCGACGGCGCGGCGAGCAGCTCGGCCTGCTGCTGCGCGACGTGCGCGGCGACCGCAGCATCGTCGAGGTCGCCGCCGCGGCCGGCATGTCCGCCGAGACCCTCCGCAAGATCGAGACCGGCCGCATCCCCACGCCCGCCTTCTTCACCATCGCCGCCCTGGCCGACGTCCTCGGTGTCTCCCTCGACCACCTCGCCCTGCGACTCACCCCCGCCACACCCGCCTGAGGCAGACGAAACCGGGCCCGCCCAGCTGATCACCGCCGCCACACCCGCCCACGAACCGGCCCGATCCCGCCCGAGCCGGGCGGAACCGAAAGCGAGGAACCGGCGGACAGCCGTCGGCGCCGAGGCGGATTTCAGCCTCAGCGATCTCGCCGTCGAGCAGGACGTACAGCCGGGTGGCCTCGGTGGAGGCGTGACGGCGGGGAAGGCTTCGATAGGGGCGTGGCCGCGATGGAGGCGTGGCCGCGGCGGCGGACGGTTGCGATGGAACGGCTTCGATAGGGAGACGTCGGCGTTGACGAGACCGGCGGAGGGGTGACGTCTGCCCCCGGCGGCGACAACCCGCCGGCGCAGCCGGTGGATGTCGATCTCGACGACGTGCGGCGGTGCGGTAGGTCGGCCGGCGGTGGTGGGCGGTGTCGCAGGACAGCGGCCCGCCACACCCGTTGATGGAGGCGCGCAACAGCGGCCCGAGCCGCCGATGCTCTCGCGCTAAGCGGTCAGGATGGCTGGACTTCGGCGAAGAGGGCGAGGGCTTGGGCGGGGTCCGGGCTCACGAGGCGTTCCAGACCGGCCGCCGTGATCTTCGCCCACTCGCCGGCCCGTGCCCACATCTGCTCCTCGAAGGCGCGGACGGCCTCGTCCAGATCGCCAGGGCCGGGGGCGGCGGCGACGGACTCGGCGAGTTCGGCGCCTTCCAGCATCGCGAGGTTCGCACCCACACCCAAGGGGGGCATCAGGTGGGCGGCGTCGCCCAGGAGCGTCACTCCGGGGACGTGGGCCCAGGTGTGGGACACGGGCAGGACGTAGAAGGGGCGGTGGACGAAAGCGGCGCCGTGGCGCAGGAGGTCGAGGACGGGAGCGGCCCAGCCGTCGAACAGGGCCAGCAGGCTTGATCGCACAGCCTCGACGTCGGCCAGATCCAGGCCCTGATCCGGGTCCAGGCCCGCGCCCGGCCCCAGATCCGCGCCCGCGTCCAGATCCGCGCGCCGGTCCAGGCCCATAAACCGGTCCGGGTCCGTGTACCAGTCCAGCGGCGCGCGGAACTTGGCGTACACCTTGACGTGGCCGCCGCTGTTGCGCTGGGCGACGAGGCTGCGGTTCACGCCGTACACGGCCGTGGAACCGTCGCCGACCAGCCGGGCGAGGTCGGGGTGGCGGGTGTCGACGTCGTCCAGGGAGGTCTCGACCGAGGTGACGCCGGTGTAGTGCGGTGTCGCGGAGGAGAGTGCCGGGCGGACCCGGGACCAGGCGCCGTCCGCGCCGATCACGAGGTCGAACGTCTCCTGCCGTCCGTCCGCGAAATGGACCAGCGCGCCGTCCCGGGTCCCCGGCACCACCTCCGTCACGCCCCGCCCCCACTGGACGTCCAGGGGGCCGAGCAGCAGGTCACGCAGTTGCCCGCGGTCGATCTCGGGGTGGGCCCGCTCGTCCGGACGGGGTCGCCAGTCGCGCAGGACGGTCCCGTCGGTGTCCAGGATGCGCATGGCCTGCCCCTCGGGACGCGACAGCGCGTGGTACTCCGCCAGCAGCCCCGCCTTGTCCAGCGCGCGTTGTCCCAGTCCTTCGTGCAGGTCCAGCGTGCCCCCAGGGGGACGGGCGTCGGGGGCGGGATCGCGTTCGAGGACGGTGACGGGGTGACCGTGGCGGTGCAGGACGCGGGCGAAGGTAAGGCCGGCGGGGCCGCCCCCAACAACAGCGATACGATGTCTCATGTCGATATACCGTATTTCACCAATACACTGTATCGCAACACTACGATGTAACCATGACTGTGTGGGACCGGCCTGAGCCGCCGACGCGCCCCGCCCCGCTCGACCGGGAGCGCATCGTCGCCGCCGCCATCGCGCTGGCCGACGAGGGCGGGCTGGAAGCGGTGTCGTTGCGCAAGGTCGCCGCCCGGCTGGACGCCGGCCCGATGCGGCTGTACGGATACATCTCCACCAAAGAGGAACTGTTCGACCTCATGGTGGACGAGGTCCACGCCGAGATCCTCCCCCAGGAGCGGCCCGGTGAGTGGCGGGAGGCGCTGCGCGGCCACGCCCACCGCACCAGGCAGGCCGCCCTCCGTCACCCATGGCTGGCCGACCTGCTCGGCGGCCGTCCGACCCTGGGCCCCAACGCCCTCGCCGTGACCGAGACCACGCTGGCCGCCCTCGACGGCCTCGCCGACATCGACACCGTCAGGCGCGCCGTCGAGACCGTCGGCGCCTACTTCACCGGCGCGATCAGGCGCGAGATCGCCAACCTGCGGGCCGAACGCGCCACAGGCCTGTCCAAGCGCGACTGGCAGCGCGCCTCCGGCCCGCACCTGAAGAAGATGCTGGACACGGGCCGCTTCCCGGCGCTGGCCAAGGCCGTCTACGACGGCACGGAGGTGGACGCCGAGGAGTCCTTCGCGACCGGCCTGGACTGGGTCCTCGACGCCGTGGCCGCCAAACTCGCCCGGCCGCCGGCGTGACACTCAGGACTTCCCGGCCACATCCATGCCCCCGCACGACACCGCCAGACCGCGCACCCACCCGCTCGACCGGCCCATAGCACCACATCACCCGCGACAGCGGGCCCGCTCACCGATCCGGGTCGGCCCGCTTCAACAACGGATGCGCCCGCATCGCCCCCTCCAGCTCACCCGGCAACTCATCGCGGTAGCGCCCCAGCGTCGACAGATCACTGTGCCCCAGCACCCGCCGCACCGCGTCCATGTCCACCGCGTCCGCCAAAAGATGCGTCGCCGTCGTATGCCGCAACCCATGCGGCGTCACCGACCGGCGCTGCTCGGCCGCCACCCGCCGCTGCACCCGATCGATCACCGCCTGCACATCACCACGCGCCAGCCGCCGCCCCCGCCACGACAACAACAACGCCTTGTCCGGCAACGCCGCCCGCTCCCGCGCCAGATAAGCCTCCAACGCCAACGCCACATCGCGGGGGAGCGGCACATCCCGAGTGCGGCCCCCCTTACCGAAGATCCGCCAATAACGCATCCCGTCATTGGTATAGAAATCCTCGACATTGGCCCGCACCAGCTCCGACACCCGCGGCCCCAGCGTCGACAACAGCAACACGATCAACGCATCACGCAACTCCGTCCGCTGATCACGCCGCCCCGCCACCGGCGCCTCACCCGCCGACCGCGCCGCCCCGATCAACCCCTGCGCCTGCTCCCGCGTCAACGCCCGCCGCTCGGGCCGCAACCCGCCCCGCTCCCTGGCCGTCACCGTCGACAACGCCATCGGATTGACCTGCACCCAGCCCGCCAGCGACGCGTACTTGAACAACGCCGAGATCGAACGCCGAAACCGCGCCTGCGACGACGGACTCTGCCCCCCGCCACCCACCGAACGCCGGCCGTCCGGCTTACGCGCGAACGCCAGCAAGATCGCATCGACGTCCTCGCCCGACAGATCGTCCAGCACCGTCGACTCCCCGGCCAGCGCCACCAGCGTCGCCACATCACGCGCATACAGCTCCGCCGTCGCCCGCGACAACGCCCCCGTCAACGTCTTGGCCCGCACCAGCTCCACATAGCGGTCAGCCGCCTCCACCACCGTCAGCCGATCCAGCTCAGCAGGCCGCACCGTCCCCCCTCACCGCAAGATCCAACGAAGATCCACACAGGCAGACGGTAGCGGGCCACACCGACAGAAAATCAGATGTCGCGGAAGGTCTCGATCCGCGCCCCCAGCGCGTTCAGCCGCTCGGCCAGATCCTCATACCCCCGGTTGATGACGTACACATTGCGCAGCACCGACGTGCCCTCGCCCGCCATCATCGCCAGCAGCACCACCACCGCCGGCCGCAGCGCCGGCGGGCACATCATCTCCGCGCTGCGCCAGCGCGTCGGACCCTCCACCAGCACCCGATGCGGATCCAGCAACTTCACCGACGCCCCCAGCCGCGTCAGCTCCGTCAGATAGATCGCCCGGTTGTCGTACACCCAGTCATGGATCAGCGTCGAACCCTGCGCCGTCGCCGCGATCGCCGCGAAGAACGGCACATTGTCGATGTTCAGCCCCGGGAACGGCATCGGATGGATCTTGTCGATGGGGGAGACCAGCTTCGAAGGCCGCACCGTCAGATCCACCAGCCGCGTCCGCCCGTTGGCCGCCGCGTATTCGGCACCCCGATCGTGATCGAGGCCCATCTCCTCCAGCACCGCCAGCTCGATCTCCAGGAACTCCACCGGCACCCGGCAGATCGTCAGCTCCGACTGCGTCACCACCGCCGCCGCCAGCAGGCTCATCGCCTCCACCGGGTCCTCAGAGGGGGAGTAGTCGACATCCCGATCGATCGAGGCCACCCCGTGCACCGTCAGCGTCGTCGTGCCGACACCCTCCACCCGCACACCCAGCTCCTCCAGGAAGAAGCACAGGTCCTGCACCATATAGTTGGAGGAGGCGTTACGGATCACCGTCACACCGTCGTGACGCGCCGCCGCCAGCAGCGCGTTCTCCGTCACGGTGTCACCCCGCTCGGTCAGCACGATCGCCCGCGACGGCGACACCCCCCGATCCACCCGCGCGTGGTAGAAACCGCCCGTCGCCGTGATGTCCAGCCCGAAGTGCCGCAACGCCGACATGTGCGGCTGCACCGTACGGGTCCCCAGGTCGCAGCCGCCCGCGTACGGAATCCTGAACTGGTCCGTACGATGCATCAACGGCCCCAGGAACATGATCACGCTCCTGGTACGCCGCGCCGCCTCGGTGTCCATCGACTCCAGCTCCAGCCGAGCCGGAGGCACGATCTCCAGGTCACTGCCCTCGTTGATCCACCGCGCCCGCACCCCGATCGAGGCGAGCACCTCCAGGATCCGGTAGACCTCCTCGATCCGCGCCACCTTGCGCAGAATCGTCCGCCCCGAGGTCAGCAGCGACGCGCACAGCAGCGCCACGCACGCGTTCTTGGAGGTCTTGACATCGATGCTGCCCGACAGGCGCCGCCCGCCCACGACCCGCAGATGCATCGGCCCGGCATAGCCCAGCGACACGATCTCACTGTCGAGCGCCTCACCGATCCGGGCGATCATCTCAAGACTGATGTTCTGGTTACCGCGCTCGATCCGGTTCACCGCGCTCTGGCTCGTCGCCAAAGCATCCGCCAGCTGCAGCTGCGTCCACCCACGGTGCTGGCGCGCGTCGCGAATCAGCCGGCCGATCCGCACGAGATAATCATCAGTCATAACACGACAACATATCTCACATATGAGATGTGGCCGCACCCGACCCCGCCGACGCGCCGGACAACTCCCGATGCACCGCCAGATGATCCGGCGTCGCCACCACCTTACGCTTGTGCACGAACGCCTGACGCGCCTGCCGGAACCCATTGCGGTCATCGAACATGTCCCGGCTCATCTCCGCCAGCTCCTCCACCCGATAAGCCTCCAACGGCTTACGCCGCTCATCGGCCTCCCGCACCTCCCGCTTGATCCCCAGCAGCCGCTCATAATCATCCCCGGCCGCCAGCCGCTCGGCGTACTCCAGCACCGACCGCTCGAACTCCAGCCGCGAGCCCGCCATCATCCGATCAGCCAGCCCCAGCTCCACCGCCTGCGCCGCACCCACCGGCAACGCCTCACCCGTCAACCGCCCCGCCACTGACGCACCCACCCGCCGAGGCAGCACATACGTCCAGAACTCCGACCCGAACAACCCCATCGTCCGATAGTGCGGATTCAACACCACACCCTCACGCACCAGCACCCGATCCGCGCCCAGCCCCATCATCACGCCACCCGCACCCGCGTTACCGCCCACCGACGTCACCACCAGCTGCCCCGTACACGCGATCACCTCACGACACACCTGGTTGATCGCGTTGATGTTCATCCACGCCTCCAGCTCCGGATGACGCGCCGCCTCGATCACATTCAGATGGATGCCGTTGGAGAACACCTCACCACCCCGCACCACCAGCACCCGCGTATCCTGCGCCGCCGCGTACCGCAACGCCGACGCCAGCCGCCGGCACTGCTCGGTCGACATCGCGCCGTTGTAGAAGTCGAAACTCACCACCCCCACCGCGTCACTACGGTCATAGGTCACCTCGCTGTAACCCGGCCGCTCCTCCAACCCCGCCACCCGATCACCCAGCACCATCGCCGCCGGCAACTTGATCGCCCCCGGCTCCTCCGCCCGCAGATGCCCCACCCACACTGTCCCATCACCGGTATGCACCAGCACCGCGCCCTCACGCCGCGCCACCACCGACCCCGGCGTCCCCACCACCACCGGACCCCGATACACATCGAACACCCGCATCAACCGCCCCTCCAGCAGCACCCGCCCGCCCGGCGCCCCATCAGCCGAACGCACCCGGCGCAGCACCGCGTCCGTCGGCTCCGACCAGGAGAACTCCCGGTCGCCATGCCGCATCGCCGGCCGCAACCGCCCCCGCACCAGCGGCGAACGGTAATCCAGCGGCACCGGTGCGAACGCCGCGTCCATCGCCTTGGCCGCCACCTCCACCACCAGCTCCACCGCCGCATCGGCCACCGGCCCGTTGTAGAGCGCGGACTTACGCGGCGGCTCGGCCGGCATCGCGAACGTCCGAAACCCCCAGATCGGCCCCGCGTCCATCTCCTCCACCGCCTGCAACGCCGTCACGCCCCACTCCGGCTCGGCATCGGCGATCGCCCAGTCCAGCGAGGACGGACCCCGGTCGCCGGGCGGCCCGGGGTGAATGATGATCGTCCGGTGGTTCTGCCACAGCAGGGCCGGGACCTTCTCCTTCAGGAACGGGCAGATGATCAGGTCAGGTTTGGCCAGCTGGGCCGCCTCGAGCATCACCTGCTCCGAGACGGCCAGCTCGACGGTGACGTCGTGACCGGCCCGGCGCAGTTCCAGCCAGGCGCGCTGGGTCAGGCCGTTGAAGGAGGAGCAGAGCAGCAGAATACGCAACGGAGAGCTTCTTTCAGGCGGGTCGTTCGAGGGTGACGGGGCTCGCCCTGCGCGGGCCCGAGGGAGAGGGGCCGGCTCAACCGGGCACACCTGGGCGCGGGTGACCCCACCGGTCCCAGATGTTTACGGCAGTCCCATATAGCCCGTACATGCCTTCGATGCTGACACGAACCAGCAAGTGCTTATGACACATCTCCGCAAAAATCCGCCCGGACCAGCCCCAAATGGATAGATTTGTCGGAATCGAATGTGGGGGAGAGGCCCCGAAACCCCCTGACACACCCCGACAGCCGAGCTCACCACGCGACCGAAACCACGCCCCAGAGCGCCTGACACTTGCGGCACCACTCGAGGATTCCGCCCCTTCCGCGCCGGCTTTCTGTCCCATCACAAAAGGGGCCCAACTTCACCGGCCACCGCGACCGGCGCCCGACGCGAACCACAACGTCCACCACCAACGCCTCGCCCCGCGTACCGGCTGCGCGCACGCCCTGGACGTCGGATGCGGCGACGGCCTACCGCTCCCGCCCGCTCATACCCGGTGGCAGCTGACGGTGATCGGACTGGGCAAGGACCGCTCGGCCCTCAACTGGGGCGCCAGGACCCGGTAGCGCCGTGGGACGAGATCGCGCGGGCGGCGCGGCAGGTGCTTGCCTGGGCGCCGGTTCCGCCGCCTACTGGCGCACCACTGCGCGCTTGTCCTGTCTCAGACGACCGGCTAGATGGTCCCCGCGTAGATGCTCACCTTTTGGTCATTCCAGGTCGCCGAGCGTTCAAGAGCGAGGCCGAGCTTCTCCGCGACGCGTTGAGACGGCCTGTTGCCGGGGTTGATGATCGCGATCAGCCGATCGAGGCGAAGGACGTCCCGAGCGTGGTCGCAGCAGGCGGTCGCGGCTTCGGTGGCGTAGCCGTTGCCCTGGAGATCGGCTCGGACGAGATAGCCGATCTCGACCTGGATGGCTCCCTCGACGTTCTGTACGGTCAGGCCGCAGTTGCCGACGAACTCGCCGGTGTCCTGAAGCGTGATCAGCCACAATCCGTGGCCGTGTGCCGCGTAGAGACGCCGGCTCCATTCGATCCAGCCCAAGGCTTCGTCGCGAGTCCTGGGCCGCGGGTAATACCGCATGACCTCGGGATCGCCCAGGAGTGAGGCCATGTCGTCGAGGTCGTCAACGGTCATTTCGCGGAAGGTGAGTCTCTGGGTGGGAGCCGGTGTGCTGCGTTGGGGGATCACTGAATTCCTTCGGGAGCGGATCGCGTGAGACGACGTGGAACCCGAGCAGGTCGTTCGAGACGGGAAAGCCGCTACTGATCCGGGGCCAACGCGTGTATGCGATACCAGACAGAATCCACCTTCTGTCCGGTATCGCATATTTTCGGGTGATTTAGAGGCGGTTGACGAAGCGGGCGGCGGCGCGCTGGCTCATGCCGGTCTCGCCGCGTACGAGGAAGACGGCCTCCTGGAGCTGGCCGAGAGCCTTCATCTCGCGCGCCTGGTCGACGAGGTCGGGGCTGGGGGTGGGGCGGTTGCGGGGGTTCCTGGTCAGCCGGACGGCCAGGATGATCAGGTAGATGGCCAGGGCGGTGACGACGGCGGTGAGCGCGACGAGACCCGCGGTGGAGATCGCCAGGCTGTGCATCTCTCGATCGTAACGCCGCCCGCCGGAGATCAGCGGCGAGAAGACGCCCGGATGACGAGGAAGGCGATGATCGCGATCACGATCACGGCGAAGACGAGCAACTCCCGGGGTCCTATGTTCATGTTGATCAGCGTAGGTGGCGAAAAGATGCCTTGTTCGGGACATGTCCGGTTGCTTGATAATGAACATTATGTCAAGTAGGGCTCTTCGAGAGGGGTCCTGACTCGGGGTGGATCGGCGTATGCGCATAGTGACGTTGGTCACCCTGGCCGCCGCCCCGCCGATGGGTGGCGGTCGGGGCCTGGCCAGGGGGTGTTACAGGAGGTGACGGCCGCCTCCGGTGGGCCGGCGCGGCTCTTGATCATTACGGTGCGTGAGGCCGAATGCTCTGACCGGTAGGTTGACCTTCGGTTGATTCACTGTCCTTGCTGGCTGGATCGCCTTAGGGTGGGAAATCTGCTATCGCGCCGCGAGAGGAGCAGCACGTGGGGAACCAGTCGGTGTTATGTCCGGTGTGTCAGGGAGTTCTGCCCGCTACGGGCCGGGAGTCCTATACGACACTGCGGGGTCGTCTTATTGTGACGAACGGTTACTGCGGAGGTGGTTGCGCCGAGCGGCGGGCCGAGATGGAGCGGACGCAGCAGATGACGCGTCCTTCGGCCCCGGTTGTGCCGGCCGCTCCCCCGGTGGCTCCCGCGCCTTCCCTGGCTCCTGTCGCCGGTCCGGTGCGGGCGCGGGTGGCGGGCTGATCGTTTTTGTGCCGGTGCCCGGTGTTGTGCGGGTGCCGGGTGGGTCTCCGGCCCAGGTTGTGGTGGTTTTGTCGCGTATGTGGGCCGACCGCTCTTTGCGCGGGGTCATACGTGGCCTTGTGTGGTGTGCCAGTAGTCGCGGGTCTGTACGGCGAGGCCGTCGGAGTCGAAGCGGGCGATGACGCAGCCCGCGAGGGTGATGGGCGTGCCGTCGTCGGTGGCGTGGACGCGGAATTCGATGACCGCCTGGTCGCCGTCCACGATGGGGGTGGCGAAGGTGACGTGTGGTGCGGTTTCGGTGCTGAAGGACCAGCGGATGTAGTCCGCTATGGCGCCTCTCCCCCGGTGTGGTGGCCGGAAGGGCATGGAGGTGTGGACCGCGTCGTGGTGGTAGAGGGGGGCGATGTGGTCGGTGTCGTGGTGGGTCCAGCCGTGTTGCCAGGTGTCGGCGAAGCGCTGGGCGGCTGCTCGGGTGTTCATGGGTCTCAGTGTGGCGGCGTTTAACCGGTCGATTCTGTCGGTGGCGTTGGTTAGGGTCTGAGCTCGTGTCTGGTGAGCAGTCGCTGGTCCGCGCGCGTGGGCTCGTGAAGCGGTTTGGGGATTTCGTCGCGGTCGACGGGATCGATATCGACGTGGCGCCTGGTGAGGCGTTCGGGTTCCTGGGTCCCAATGGGGCGGGTAAGTCGTCGACGATGCGGATGATCAGTTGCGTGTCGATGCCGTCGGCGGGTGAGCTGCGGATCTTCGGGCTGGATCCGGTGCGGGAGGGGCCGCGGATTCGGGGGCGGCTGGGTGTGTGCCCGCAGCTGGACAACTTGGATCCCGACCTGACGGTTCGCGAGAATTTGACGACGTATGCCCGTTATTTCGGGTTGTCGCGGGCGCAGGCGCGGGCGCGGGCCGAGGAGATGCTGGAGTTCGCGCAGCTCAGTGATCGGGCCTCGAGCCGGGTGGAGCCGCTGTCGGGCGGGATGAAGCGGCGGCTGACGATCGCGCGGGCGATGGTGAACGAGCCGGATCTGGTGCTGCTGGACGAGCCGACGACGGGGCTGGATCCGCAGGCGCGTCATCTGCTGTGGGAGCGGTTGTTCCGGTTGAAGCAGCGGGGTGTGACGCTGGTGCTGACCACGCACTACATGGATGAGGCCGAGCAGTTGTGCGATCGGCTGGTGGTGATGGACGGTGGCCGGATCGTGGCGGAGGGGTCGCCGCGTTCGCTGATCGAGGCTCATTCCTCGCCCGAGGTGGTGGAGGTGCGCTTCGGCGGGCAGGAGCTGGCGGATTTCGTGGCGCCGCTGGCCGGGATCGGTGATCGGGTGGATGTGCTGCCGGATCGGATCTTGGTGTATGCCAAGGATGGTGACGCGGCGGTGTCGGAGGTGCATCGGCGTGGGCTGGTGCCCTCCAGTGTGCTGGTGCGCCGTTCGTCGCTGGAGGATGTGTTCCTTCATCTGACGGGCCGGACGTTGGTGGAGTGATGGCGCATCCGACGGTGGCGGTGCTGGAGCGGCATCTGACGCTGTACAAGCGGTTGTGGCGGGCGTCGTTGTTCTCGTCGTTCGTGTTGCCGGTGCTGTTTTTGGCCAGTATCGGGCTGGGGGTGGGCGGTTACGTCGGTGAGGTGGGCGGCGTGCCGTATGTGGAGTGGATCGTGCCGGGGGTGCTGGCGTCGACGGCGTTCCAGATGGCGGTCGGCGAGTGTACGTATGCGGTGTTCGGGGAGTTCCGGTGGAATCGCGGGGCGCATGCGATGTTCGCGACGCGGGTGTCGGTGTGGGACATGGTCGGTGGCTGGCTGCTGTACATCGTGTTCAGGGTCGAGATCGCGGTGGTGGTGTTCCTGCTGGTGGTGGGGGCGTTCGGGGCGTTGTCCTCGCCGTGGGTGGTGCTGACGCCGCTGGTGGCGGCGTTGCTGGCGGTGGCTGTGGCGGCGCCGGTGACGGCGTTCTCGGCGACGATCGATCATGAGAGTTATTTCGCGTTGCTGTTCCGGTTCGTGATGTTGCCCTCGACGTTGTTCGCGGGGGTGTTCTTCCCGGTGGAGCAGTTGCCGGCGCTGGTGCGGCCGGTGGCTTATGCGTCGCCGTTGTGGCATGGGGTGGAGCTGGCGCGGGCGGCGACGTCGGGGTCCGCTCCCCCGTGGCCGGTGTGGGCGCATGCCGGGTGTTTGGTGGTGTTCGCGGTGGGCGGGCTGTGGTGGGCGGGTTACGCGTTCCGTAAGCGACTTCAGGACTGATGATGGTGACGTTGGCGGTGGCGCGGCGGCTGGTGTCCGGCCGGGTTTCGGCGGGTCGTGTGTCGGCGGGCCGGGTGGGTGCGGTGGTGGGCCGCAATGTGGGCGCGTTGCGTTCGGGTGCTTCGTACTGGCTGGTTCTGGTGTCGGGGTTCTTCGAGCCGCTGCTGTATCTGCTGTCGATCGGTGTGGGTGTGGGTGCGCTGGTGGGCCGGATCCCGCTCGGTGATGGCCGGGTGGTGTCCTATGCGGTGTTCGTGGCGCCGGCGATGCTGGCGGTGTCGGCGATGAACGGGGCGTTGTCGGAGACGACGTTCAACTTCTTCTTCAAGATGCGTTATACGAAGACGTTCGAGGCGGTTTTGGCGACGCCGGTGCGGCCGATCGAGGTGGCGCTGGGTGAGTTGAGCTGGGCGATGGTGCGCAGTTCTGTTTATACGGTGTTGTTCCTGGTGGTGATGGTGGTGCTGGGGCTGGCCGAGCCGGTGTGGGCGCTGGCGGCGTTTCCGGCGACGATGTTGGTGGGGGTGTCGTTCGGCGCGCTGGGGATGGCGGTGTCGACGGTGCTGCGTGGCTGGCAGGATTTCGATCTGATGACGGCGGCGCAGTTCTCGTTGTTCCTGTTTTCCGGCACCTTCTCCCCCGTGGCGGATTATCCGGGGGTGTTGGAGGTGGTGGTGCGGGTGACGCCGCTGTATCACGCGGTGGAGTTGGTGCGGGGTCTGGCTTCGGGTGTGCCGGAGTGGGGGTTGCTGGGGCATGCGGGTTATCTGGTGGTGATGGCGGTGGCGGGGTTGTGGTTCGCGGCGGCGCGGATTCAGCGGGTGTTGTGCGCGTAGGGGTGTGTGCGGCGGGTTTGTGCGTGTAGGGGTGGGGTTCAGGGCTTCGCGGGTCCCGTGGAGCAGTTGCGCATCGAGCGGCAGGCTGACCGGGGCGGGCCGCTGCGGCGGCCGGGGTAGAGCCCGGTGGGTGTTCTGATGGTCGCCTGGTGTCGGCTCCCCCGGCACCGGTGCTCCGGTCGCCAAGAACACCGGCCCGGCCAAGGCAGAGCACGGCACAGCCGTGTTGTTCTGCCTTGGCCGGGCAGCGTCTATTGAACCGACCACACCAGGACGAACGAGAAGTCCAGTTTCGTCCTGCGGTTCAGCGGGATGTCGATCTTGACTCTGCGGGCGATCTCAGCCCGGCTGATGCCCAGTCCCTGAGCGATGAGCCGTTCGGGGCGCACTGGTACGGGATCGTCGAAGGTGACCGTGATCTGGAGGGGCCACGGATCTTCGGGGACGGGAGGTGCGTGGAGTTCCCAGCACCCGTCCCAATCGAGGGTGAACCGGTTGCGCCGGGCGATCAGCGGGTTGAGGAGGGTATCGGCGAGGAGGGAAGGCGAGTTGGCCGTGTAACCGGCCAGGAGGTCGGCGGGCAGGGCGTGGACCGGGACGCGATCGTGGACGGTGAGCTTGCTGGTCCGGTCGCAGGAGAGGCAGTCGACCAGGAGCCAGACGTCGAGAAGTTTGCCGTTGGCGTTGACGCGGAATCTGCCGTTGCCGGTGGTGGCGTGGCCGGAGGGGCAGGCCACGCAGCGCAGGGCGAGCAGGGGCAGGCGGGTGCGTCGCACGGCCCAGGGCAGCACGATATGGGGATGTGAAGACATGATCTCTCTGAAGACCTGACGAAGAGCATGGAAACAGAGCCGACGGCGTCGTCGGCGACCGATGCGCGGGTGAGTGTCAGGTCTAAAGAGCAGGCGGCGTCATGCGCGCGAAGTCCTCACGTTGGGGTGGGAGCCCACGCTAGGCGATCACCGCTTGCGAGGTCCACTCGTTTTCGCGACCGCCGTGAGCGGGAGAGTGCGGGGTTCCAGATCGAGCCGGCTCGTCTGTCCGGCGGCGGTCGCTTTACTGTGGTCCCGTACTCGTGAATGGCTGAATATGCTTTCATGCCAGGCCGTCGGGCCATTATTGTCGAAGGCTCCACACGATCGCCATAAATTCGCCATAAGCTCACTACACAGAGTATCTGACCTGCGGAAACTCATAAACAATTCGCATCCGAGGCGGGGTTGCACTGGCGATTTAACATTGTACCGTGAAATTGTCAATCTCTTGTCAAAGCGATTTACCAGAGCTTATCCTCCAGGTGATCAAATCACTTTCTCGCTATACCTGGAGGCATCACTTGCGCCGATTAGCGCTTCCCGTCGCCGTCACGGCGATGCTGATCCCCTTCCTCGCCCCGGAGGTCTCCGCCGCCACGGTCGCCTCGAATGCCTCGGCCGCTGTGCTCGCTGACCCGCCGCCTGCCGACGTGCAGGAGATCGGTCCCGGTCAGTACTCCGCTGACACCCAGACCTTCAAGCTCACCGAGCTGGATGTGTCGGCGGGCGCGATCAGCCGTAAGCACGGTGTGGCTTTGGCGGGCGGCGATCTGGCTCGGCCGCAGTCGGCTCCGGCTACCCGTCCTGAGCTGGGTGTTTTCGGGCCGAGTTGGCAGGCGGAGTTCGCCGGTGGTCAGATCAACCGGAAGCTGGAGAACCAGAACGGCACTCTTGTCGTCACGGAACTCGATGACGGGACCTCGACCCGCTACCCCTTGAAGAGCAGTGTGTCCTTCCCTGACGGTGGCGGTATCCAGACATACCAGGCCGACAGTGGATCGAAGATCACTGAGACCTCCAAGTGGGACGTGAACGTGGGCGCGATGCGTACCACGACGGTCGAGACGCTCGTGTCGGATGTGGGTGCCCAGGAGGCGGGCGACGACGGCTTCACCAACGCCGACGGCACCCCCATCAGCGCCGCCGACCTCCAGCTCACCTACACCTGGTCGCGGCCGGCCGGGGCGCCGAGCGCCGACCCCTGGCGGGTGACCGACGTGGGCAGCACCGCGTTCGGCAAGTCCTCGATCACCTATGACGCCCAGGGCCGGGTCAGCACCGTGAAGGAGCCGGCCGGCGTGTCGGATCCGGCGTCGGTCACCAAGTTCACCTACGCCACGGCCACCACGGCCACCAGCACCTCCAACGGCGACTTCGCGGGCCGGCTCAAGAACGTCGCGGTCACCTACGGAACCGAGACGCCGCAGACCGAGGCCAGCTACTCCTACGACCCGAACGGCCTGCTGCGCACCGTGACCGACCCCAGTGTCGGCGCCACCCAGGGGACCTACGCCTACGACGCGGTGGGACGCCTGTCGTCGATCGATTCCGTCACCAACGGCGGCTGGCAGCTGTCCTTCCCGGCGGGCGTCGCCGCTCCCCAGGTGACCGCCACCGGCACCGACATGCCGGCCAACGGCGGGACGACCACGGGCGCGGCCGGCCTCGACGACCCCAACGCCACCGAGCCGCCGGCCAGTGACTTCCCGCCGGACGGCATCGACCTGCCGCAGTCCTACCCGGCAAAGTGCAGCACGGCCGCGACCTGGATGTGGTACACCAAGTCGGGCTGCTCGGCCTGGGCCTGGCACGGCGGCAAGTGGCGCAAGCCCGACTGGAAGCGGACCGCCAGCGGTTTCAAGGTCCGGGGCATCGTCTATGACCACTGCACAAGTTCTCCGGACAAGCCGCATAACTTCGATATGCGGCCGGCCTGTGACTCCCACGACTATGGGTATGGCCTGATCGCCAACAGGAAGAAGCACTACAGGTACTACCTCGACAACACCCGTGCGAAAAAGCTTGATGTGGACAACCGGTTCTACATCACCATGCGCGACAAGGTGTGCGGCGGCTACTTCATCCTGTTCCGGCCCGACTGCCGGGCATGGGCCTGGACGTACTACCAGTTCGTCAAGAGGTACGGCAATCCCTGATAACCGCTCGAGCTCGACGTGACTCCTGAGCTCTGACCTTTTCGGGGGACTTTCCCCCGGCCGGATGGCGGCTTCGGCCGCCGTCCGGCCACCCCTCATGCCGGCGTCGTCTCCCTGCACCTCCTTCATGTAAGGCGCGGTACGTCATGAAATTACGAGTCTTATCCTGTGTCATCGCGGCGCTGGCGACCACGGTGCTCGCGACCGGCCCGGCCTACGCGGTAGAGGCCCCGTCCACGACTCCCGCTACGGCCCCTTCGACCGCTCAGCAGGGCGCTTCGGCAGCCCCCTATATCGAGCCTCAGCTCAGCGCGCGGGTGGCGGCGGCGGGCAAGATCCGGGTGAACGTCGTCAGCAAGACGCGCGCCGACATGCCGGACGCGGCTTCCAGCGGCCAGGTGGTTCAGCAGCTGTCGCGCTTCCCGCTGATCACTCTGCATGTCGACCAGGCCGGGCTGGACCGGCTGGCCAAGCTGCCCAGTGTGGTGAGTGTGACCGAGGACAAGCCGGTGCGGCCGGTGCTGGCCGAGAGTGTCCCGCTGATCGGCGCGGACAAGACCAGGGCCGCGGGCAAGACGGGCGCCGGCAGCGTGGTGGCCGTGCTGGACACCGGTGTGGCGGTCAATCATCCCTTCCTGAAGGACCGGGTGCTGGAAGAGGCCTGCTTCTCCCCCATCGACGCCGACTACTCCGCCACCAGCCTGTGTCCTGACGGCACCGCTGAGCAGGAAGGGCCTGGCGCCGCTGACGCCGACCAGGGCCCCTGCGCCGATGTCGCGCTGGACTGCGACCATGGCACTCATGTGGCCGGCATCGCGGTCGGTGACGGCACGGGCGTGACCGGCGCTCCGCCGGCCGGTGTGGCGCCCGGCGCCGAGGTCGTCGCCATCCAGGTGTTCAGCAAGTTCACCTCCGAAGACCTGTGCGGGGCGGGTGCGGCGCCGTGCGTGCTCAGCTTCACCAGCGCTCAGCTGGCCGGTTTGGAGAAGGTGCTGGAGCTGAAGGATGAGGGGGTGCCGCTGGTGGCGGCCAACCTCAGTCTGGGTGGTGGCCAGTACACCGCCGCCTGTGACGGCGACCCGCGCAAGGCGATCATCGACGGTCTGCGTACCGCCGGTGTGGCCACTGTGGTGGCGGCCGGTAACGATGGCTTCGGCACCGCCGTGGCGGCGCCGGCTTGCGTGTCCTCGGCCATCACCGTCGGTGCCACCACCGACCAGGACGGTGTGGCCGCTTTCAGTAACCGTGGCGCGCTGCTGGACCTGTTCGCTCCTGGTGTGTCCATCGTCTCCTCGGTGCCCGGTAACAAGTGGGCGTCCTTGAACGGCACCTCGATGGCGGCTCCGCACGTCACGGGCGCTTTGGCCGTGTTGCGCCAGGCGATGCCCGACGCGCCGCTGGCCACGCTCGAAGCGGCTTTGAAGACCACCGGTAAGGCCATCGCCTATAACGGCGTGACCACTCCCCGTATCCAGGTCGACGCCGCCGTGCTCGGCAAGACTCCTGATGCCGGTGCCTGGCCCGTGCCGTACTACGAGAACATGAAGGACACCGCGATCCCCGACCACGGGACCGTGACGTCGTCCATCGCGGTCGCCGGTCTGCTCGGCAGCGCGCCCGCCACCACCGAGGTGTACGTCGACATCCACCACTCCTGGCGTGGGGAGTTGAAGATCGACCTGCTGGCCCCGGATGGCAAGGTCTATCCGCTGCAGGCCAATGACCCCAATGACAGCGCCGACATCCTGCATGAGACCTATCAGGTCAATGCCAGCGCGTCCCCGGCCAGCGGTACGTGGAAGCTGCGCGTGCAGGACGTCGAGTATCTGGACACCGGTTTCATCGACGGCTGGTCGATCCGGCTGCCGTGCTTCGGCAACTGGGACGACACCGCCATCCCCGATCCCGGTGTCGCCGAATCCGGGATCGTCCTGGCCTGGATCAACGGCAACGCCCCCACCCGCTCCCGGGTGCACGTCGAGATCGACCACACCTGGCGTGGTGACCTGAAGCTCGACCTGATCGCGCCGGACGGCAAGGTGTATCCGCTGCGCGCCGCCGATGCCAAGGACGGCACGGACAATATCAACGAGAGTTATTGGGTGAACGCCAGCGCTTCAGCGGCCAACGGCACCTGGAAACTGCGTGCGGAAGATCTCGCCAAGGGCGACAAGGGCTTCATCAACGGATGGACCCTGACGCTGTAGTGGCAGTTGCGGGACGGCTGTTCGTGATCTCTGTCGCGGGCAGCCGTTCTGGCTGTTCTCGATGCGTTGCGCGGAGCGGTTGCGTCAGGAGCCTGGACCCTGTGGTGCCGGCGGGTCCGTTGTACCTAGGTCCAGCTGGTCCACCCTTGCGGACAAACCCCGGTGACGTGGCACGGCGCCGGTGCGGCGATGGTCAAGACGCTCGCCCCCGAGTCTGGAAGGTCAGGCGTAGGGGTGTACGGCGGTGACCGAGCTGAGCGGCAGTGGGCCGTACAGGTGGGGGAAGCCGTTTTCGAGGCGGATGTCGAGTCCGGCGGGGTCGATGTGGAGGATGACCAGCGGCTGGGTGATGTGGCTGTAGAAGGCGGCGTGCACGCCGTGGAGTTGGCCGAGGTCGCGGCTGCAGTGGATGAAGCCTTCTTGGTCGAGGGTGCGGCCGAGGGTGGAGACGCGGTACTCCCCCGCCGGCTGGGCGTCGGCCCAGTCGGCGGCCAGGGCGAGGTGGAGGATGTTTATGGTGTCCATTCGGAGTCGAGCATGGCATAGATGACCTCGGAGGCCCATTCGCCTTTGACTTGCTCGTTGTCGATGAGGTGGGCTTCGCGGCGCATGCCGAGTTTTTCCAGGACGCGGCCGGAGGCGGTGTTGCGGGCGTCGAGGCGGCCGACGATGCGGTGCAGGCCGAGTTCTTCGAAGCCGAGGCGGAGCAGTTCGCGGGCGGCTTCGGGGGCGTAGCCGCGGCGGTGGTGGTCGGGGTGCAGGATGTAGCCGATCTCGCCTTGGCGGTGTTGTTTGCTGGTCCAGATCAGGACGCCGTTGCCGATGAGCCGGCCGCTGTCGCGCAGGGTGATGGCGAGGTCGAGGGCGTCTCCTTCGTCCAGGAGGGCGACGCGGGTGATCTTCTTGTCGAGGAAGGTGCGTACGGTGTCGAGGTCGCGGGGTTGCCAGTAGAGGTAGCGGGCGACGTCGGGCCGGGACTCGTAGGCGTGCAGCGGGTGGAGGTCGTCGGGGGTGAAGGGGCGCAGCAGGAGGCGGTCGGTGAGGATCGGGTAGTGGGGTTTGAGCACGGGGGCAGTGTAGATAACCCGTCTTCGGTGGCGCGAGACGTTTTCGCCGAGCTGGCAGGCGGGCGTGAGGCGGGTAGGGGGTCAGTGGGCGCCGGCGAGGTTGAGGACGATGACGCCGCCGATGATGAGCAGGATGCCGCCGATCTTGAGCGGGGTGAGGGTCTCCCCCAGGAAGGCGGCGCCGATGAGGACGATGGCGGCGGTGCCGGCGCCGGACCACACGGCGTAGGCGGTGCCGACTTCGAGCTGCGTCTTGAGGGCGCGGGCCAGCAGGACGAAGGAGATGAGGTAGCCGATGGCGACGATGGCGGCCCAGCCGAGGTGGGACAGGCCGTTGCTGAGTTTGAGCGCGGTGGTCGCGATGACCTCGGCGGCGATGGCGAACGCGAGCAGCAGCCAGGCCATGGTGAAACCCTCCCCGTGAGCGGTAGTGAGACGGCCTCGGCGTGATCGTGTGTGGTGCTGGAGGCGCCGCGGGTCGTTGCCGAGGCCATGAAGACGAGTGTCCTGAGCGAGGCGGCCTGTGTCGAACGCTGCCCGGAGAGGCGGAAGCGCTTGAAAAGGGAGTCGAATGCGTGTTCCACTGGGGCCGTGGGTTGGGACGCGCTTTCGCTTGTTGAGGCCGCAGACGATCGTCCGCTGATCGAGCGGCGGGCGGTGCTGCGTGACGGCTTCTACGAGACGCAGGCCCGCACGATGATCGAGCGGGTGCCGCAGAGCGCGGGCATCGCCCAGCGGTGGGCCGTCTCCCCCTATCGTGGCTGCGCCCATGCCTGCCGGGGTTGTGGCGCTCGGGCGGGTCATCGGCGGCTGGGGTTGGACGCGGGGCGGGATTTCGACACGCGGATCGTGGTCAAGCCCAACGCGGTGACGCGGTTGCGGGCGGAGCTGGCGCGCTGGGATGGTGAGGCGCTGGCGGTCGGGGTCAGTGGTGACTGTTACCAGCAGGCGGAGGCGACTTACCGGTTGATGCCGGGCATCGTGCAGGCGCTGGGTGAGGCGGCGGTGCCGTTCACCGTCTACACCAAGAGTCCGCTGGTGTTGCGGGATGCCGCTGTGCTGGCGCGGGCGGGGGCGCAGGTGGCGGTCTCGATCGCGTTCGTCGACGAGCGGATCCGGCGGGGTGTGGAGCCGGGCGCGGTGGGTGCGCAGGCGCGGCTGGAGCTGGTGTCGGCGCTGGTGGAGGCGGGGGTGTCGTGCCGGGTGCTGATGGCTCCGGTGCTGCCGTTGCTCAGTGACGGGGCCGATCAGCTGGCGGCGACGGTACGCCGGATCGCGGCCACGGGGGCCGGGGTGGTGGAGCCGGTGGTGTTGCGGCTGCCGCCGGGGACGCGGCAGTGGTATCTGGAGTGGCTGGGTGAGGCGCACCCGCATCTGGTGGAGCGCTATGAGGAGTTGTACGACGCGGCGGGGCTGCCGGCGGCCGATTACGAGGAGCGGATCACGGGGCAGATCGGGCAGTTGTGCCGGGTGTACGGCATGCGGTCGGGGCCGCCGGAGCCGCCGGAACGTGAGCCGCGGTTCCCGCAGCTGGCACTGGTCTGACTACTGTCAAGATTTAAGGCTGTCGCCTTAGAATCTTGGGTGTCCATCAGTCAGCAGGAGGGCGCCACCATGACCGCCGAACCCGTCTCCCGTTATCCCTTCGACCGGACCGAGGCCCTGCGGCCGCCGCAGGAGTGGGCCCAGCTGCAGGGCGGCTGCCCCGTGGCGCACGTACAGCTGCCCAGCGGCGACACCGCCGAGCTGGTGACCCGCTACGACGATGTGCGCACGCTGCTGACCGACCCGCGCTTCAGCCGCGGCGGCGCCGGGGCCGCGCGGGTGTCCACCACCGCCGACGGCGGGATCTTCGCCCGCGGCATGGCGAGCGGGAGCATGATCGCCGGGACCGGGCACCGGCGGTGGCGGCGGCTGCTGACCCCTTCGTTCACCATCCGCAAGATCGAGGGGTGGCGGCCGCGGGTGCAGCGGATGGCCGATGAGCTGGTGGACGGCATGCTGGCCGGCGGATCTCCGGCGAACCTGTCGCGCGAGCTGGGCCTGCCGCTGCCGGTGCGGGTCATCTGCGCCCTGGTGGGGGCGCCGAGTGAGGATCAGGACAAGTTCGCGCACTGGTCGCAGGTGATGCTGACGCTGACCCGCTACGAGCAGTCGGAGGTGGAGAAGGCGTATGAGGAGTTCGGGGCGTATGTGTCGGATCTGGTGGATGACAAGCGTGCGGCGCCGGGCGATGACATGCTCAGCGAGCTCACACAGATCTCCGACAGCCAGGACGGGCGGCTCAGCCATGAGGAGCTGATCGCGACCGTGCAGGCGCTGCTGCTGGCCGGGCACGAGACGACGTCGAACATGATC
Source organism: Nonomuraea sp. NPDC049158 (assembly GCF_040648335.1). Taxonomy (NCBI): domain Bacteria; kingdom Bacillati; phylum Actinomycetota; class Actinomycetes; order Streptosporangiales; family Streptosporangiaceae; genus Nonomuraea; species Nonomuraea sp. NPDC049158. Next base: position 152,155 of record NZ_JBEZDM010000019.1, on the reverse strand, counting down.
GGGATCATGGTGGCGATGCTGCTGTCGGAGCCGGAGCCCTACGCGGCGGTGGTCGAGGACCCGGAGCTGATCCCGGGCACGGTCGAGGAGGTCCTGCGGCTGGACACCACGCTCAGCGTGATCGGCATGCCGCGGGTGGCGACCGAGGAGGCCGACTTCGGCGGGGTGAAGGTCGGCGCGGGCACGACGCTGATCCCGTGCCGGCCCGCGGCCAACCGGGATCCGCGCAAGTTCCCCGATCCCGACCACTTCGACGCGCGCCGCGACAACGCCGGCCAGCATCTGGCGTTCGGCGCGGGGCCGCACTTCTGCCTCGGCCAGCCGCTGGCCCGGATGGAGCTGCAGGTCGTGCTCGGCACGCTGGCCCGGCGGCTGCCCGGGCTGGGGCTGCGCGATGCTCCCGGTGATCTGCGCCTGCGTACGGGGCTGCTGTCCGGGGGGCTGCAGGACGTGTGGGTCACCTGGTGACGAGCGGCCTGCCCCGGCCTCTCAGCCGGTGATGAACCACAGGCGGATGAGGTGGCGGCGATCCGGCTCGGGATGGTCCTGGTAGGCGGTGCGGCCGTGCAGGACGACGTGGTTGTTGAGCAACTGCATGTCGCCCTCGCGCAGGTCCATGGTGAGCACGAACCGGGAGTCGTGGGTCAGCCGGTCGAGCAGGTCCATCGCCTCCCCCTGCGCCGGGGTCAACGGCGGCACGCAGGCGCCGCGCTGGGCCGAGCGCATGTAGTCGGGCCCGTAGGAGATCGACACCCTGCCGTCCTGGCGTGGCGTGCACAGCGGCTTGGTGTAGAAGCTGTCGGGGCCATCGCCGGTGCGCCGGTCGTGCCACCACGGCTGGTACAGCACCTCGGCCAGGTCGGGGCGGGTCCGGACGACCTCGTTGTGCACCGCCACGGAGCTGACGAGGGCGCTGAGGCCGCCCGACCTGGCCGGGCGCAGGCACAGCAGGGCGACGACGTCGGTGGGGTCGCTGTGGAAGCCGAGCCGCCCGCTGTGCTGGTAGCTGCGGGTACGTGGCTGGGAGGGGTCGGCGCCGGTGTCTCGTACGTGCACCAGCGGCACCGGGCCGGGTCCCTGCGAGGCGATCGAGCCGATGTGGCAGCCGAGGCCGAGCCCGGCGATCTCGCGCTGCCGCTCGCTCATCTGGCCGACGGGCACCCCCTGGAGCAGGGCGAACCCGTGACCGTCCACGACCTCTTCACGCACTCGCCGCAGCAGCGGCCCGAGCGTGGGCAGCGCGAAGCCGTCCGGGGTGATCTGCCGCAGCGGCGTCCCGACCGTCTCCACCGCCCGTACGGCTTCGAGCACCTCGAGCCGATGCTCCTCGCTGAGCGGAAGCCTCCAGGTGTCGCTGTCGCGGACCTCCGCCGCCAGCCACCGGCCGGGCCCCAGCACTTGCGCGATCGCCATGGTGTCCACCTCTGCGCTCGTCGTGGTCTTGGACTCACCCTGCCGTCCTTCCTCGTGCGCGGCAGCCCCTCATCGCCCACGGCGCAACCGCTTCACCCACAGCGGAAGGGCCCACCGCTCGGGTCGGCCCGACCGGACGCAAGGTAGCTCTACGTAATTGAGGGGGGCGGGTTGCTCAGGCGTCCTCAGCGGCGGGAGACAGAATCGGCAGTGCTTCCGGGCGGGTCAGCAGTCCGGTCTCGATGATGTCCTGTGCCGTCCGCGGGTCGTAGGAGGTACGGCCAACCCTCGGATCTCCAGCGTTCACGATCTTGAAGTGGGGTGGGGTGAGGGGTCCGGGAGTGGGCGACCTTAGGAGCCTGAGGCCCGCGACCCGACCATCGACGAGCACCGCGCGGTCTACGCTGTCTCGTCAGCCTGCCGCATGACCATAGGATCTTGATCGTTCGATGAGGAGACGGCCGACAAGCCGGAGAGACGAGGCGGAATGAGGCCAGAAGCCGAGACGATGCGTGACATCGAGCGGCAGCGCCTGCGTTCGCTGGTCACCAGAGACATGGCGGCTGCGGACGTCCTGCACGCGGATGACTATCAGCTGATCACTCCGCGGGGCATTGCGCTGTCGAAGGAGGAGTACCTGGGCGACATCGCCTCTGGACACCTTCGCTACCAGGTATTCGAGGCCGTCTCGGACATCGTCGTTCGCAGCAGCGACCAGTTGGCCATTGTGCGCTACCGGGCGCGGATCGGCGTTTCCGCAGATCATGGAGACTTTCTGTTCCTGACCTGCTGGCATACCGATTGCTATGAGCTGCGCGAGGGACGCTGGCAGGCCGTGTGGTCGCAGGCAACCGCAGTGGACTGATCTTCAGACTTCGGTGAGCCGCGAGGACGAACCGAACATGGCATGCCGGTGGGGGGAACAGAACCGGGTCAGCGTCACATCTTGTGACGTTCGCCCATGTCGATTGGTCCCACGAACATTTCCCAGAACGCGCCCCTGCTCCCACCTGCGTGAGAACAGGTTGTCACAGGGCCGCCTCGCTCATGTCGCCTTTCCGGCGGACAGGCTGGCCGCCTCACCGCTCTCCCCCGGGGCTGGGGCGTGGTCGCGGAGCGGGGTTTCGCGCACGAGCCAGGACGCCGCGAAGGCGATCAGCGCGAGCACGGCGGCGCCGATGAGGACGGCGTGCAAGCCACTGGTGACGGCCTGCCGGACGGCCTCGCCAGCCAGAGCGGGCAGGCCGGGCAGCAACTGCGGCGTGAGTTCGCCGCCGGTGGTCAGCCGTTCGGCCGCCGCCGGGCCGAGGCGGGCGCTGAGATCGGCCCGCATGGTGCCCGCGTACAGGCCGCCCAGCAGCGCGATGCCCAGCGAACCGCCGATGGTGCGCAGCAGGGTGAGCGTCCCGCTGGCGGCGCCCATGTCCCGGGGGCCGGCGCTGTTCATCGTGATCAGCGTCGTACTCTGCATCACCAGCCCCATCCCGGCCCCGATGACCAGGCTGAGCGCCGAGGCCGCCGAGGCCGCAGTGCCGACGTCGAGCAGCAGCAGGGCCAGGGCCCCCGCGACCGTCAGTGCGCCGCCGAGGATCGGATAGCGGCGGTAGCGGCCGTTTCGGCTGATCAGACGGCCGGTGATCAGTTGCGCGCCGAGCATGCCGAACATCAGGGGCAGCAGCAGCATGCCGCTGGCCGCGGGCGAGGATCCCTGGACGAACTGCAGGTACTGCGGCAGGTAGGTGGTCACGCTGAGCATGATCGCGCCGACCAGGAAACTGAGGATCTGGGCGAGGGTGAAGTCGCGGTCGTGGAACAGGCGGGGCGGGATGACCGGTTCGGCGGCGCGCCGTTCGACGGCCACGAATGCGGCCAAGGCGAGAACGCCGGCCGCGGCGAGGGCGAGGATCTGGGGTGAGAACCAGGAGTAGGCGCTTCCGCCCCAGGTGCTCAGCAGGGTCAGGGCCACGATGGCGGTGGTGAGCAGGGCCGCGCCCCCGTAATCGATGCGGACTCTCACGCGCTCGATGGAGGGCAGGTGGATGCGGGTGGCGATGATCAGCAGCGCGAGCGCGCCGAGGGGCAGGTTGACGTAGAAGGTCCAGCGCCAGCTCAGGTAGTCGGTGAGCAGCCCGCCGACGAGCGGGCCGCCGACGTAGGCGATCGGCATGATGAGGCCGATCATCGACTGCAGGCGGCCGCTGTGACGTGGCGGGACGAGCACGCCGATGATGGCCAGCGCGCCGACCATCAGCCCGCCCGCGCCCAGGCCCTGGACGGCGCGGAAGGCGATGAGCTGCCCCATGTCCTGGGCCAGGCCCGACAGGGCGGAGCCGGCCTGGAAGAGCGCGATCGCGGTGACGAAGGTGGCCTTGCGGCCGTACAGGTCGCCGAGTTTGCCCCAGATCGGGGTGGTGGCCGCGCCGGCGAGCATGTAGGCGGTCACCACCCAGGGCAGGTGGTCCAGGCCGCCGAGGTCGCCCACGATCGTGGGCAGCGCGGTGCCCACGATCAGGCCGTCCAGCATCGCCAGGAACATGCCGAGCAACAGGCCGAACACCGCGAGGTAGGGCAGGCGGTCGTTCATCGGGGTTCAGGCGGCGTAGGGGCGGACGGCCTTGGCCTCGCGCAGGGCGTGCGCCCACCAGGCGAGCTGGTCGAGCATGGTCTTGGCGGCGGCGTCGGCGGCCGGATCGACGGCCTTGCCCTCCCCGTCGAACTGCTCCCAGGCCCGCTGGAAGCCGACGCCGTCGCGGATGGTGACCGCGTGCAGCTCGGCCAGCACCAGGCGCAGCTGCTCGACCGCGCGCAGCCCGGCGGAGAAGGCGCCGTAGGAGACGAAGCCGACCGGCTTGGCGTGCCATTGCCGCGAGTGCCAGTCGATGGCGTTCTTCAGCGCCGCGGGGAAGCTGTGGTTGTACTCCGGGGTGACGATGACGAAGGCGTCGGCCGCCGCCAGCCGTGGTGATACGGCCGCGAGCAGATCCTTGTCCTCCTGGGCGGCCGGCGGCTGCCCGAGCACGGGGAAAACGGTCGGCAGCGGGGTTTCGACCAGATCGACGAGGTCGGCGCTCATGTCGGCGCGCTGGGCGATGTGGTCGACGACCCAGGCGGCCACGCCCGTGCCGAATCGGCCCTCGCGGGTGCTGCCGAGGATGACCGCGATCTTCAGGGGGTTGTCGTTCATGAGAGGGTCACTTCCTTGTGTGTACGACGTATCCGAGCGAGATACAACGTACACAGCGATGTGTACGTTGTCTACTCTTGATACGTTGTATCGCACGACAAGCTGGAGGGAAGCCGCACACCATGGCCACCGAGAACGACAAGCCGCGCGCGTCACTGTGGGAGCGCCTGGAACGCCCCGCCCCCGCGCAGCGCCAGACGCTCTCCCCGCAGCGCATCGCCACGACCGCGGTCCAGATCGCCGACGCCGAAGGCCTGGAGGCCATCACCATGCGCCGCCTGGCCACCGAACTGGGCGTCGCCCCCATGGCGCCCTACCGCCACGTCTCGGGCAAGGACGACCTGCTGGAGCTGATGGTCGACCACGTCTACGCCGGCTTTCAGCTGCCCGCCGGCCAGGAGTGGCGCCAGAGCATGCGGACCCTGGCGCTGCGCACCCGTGACCTCATGCTCCGCCACCTGTGGCTGGCCCAGCTGCCCCCGCAGGCCAGGCTCTCCCTGACGCCCAACAGGATGAGCCTCGCCGAGCAGGCCCTGTCAGCGCTGGATGGCCTGGGCCTGGACGACGACGCGATGATGAGCGTCTTTCGCGCCGTGGACGCCTACGTTCACGGCGCCTTGACCGACGAGAGCGCCGTACGGACCCTCATGCACGAGCAGGGCTGGTCCGACGGCGACGAACTGCGTTCCGAACTCGCGCCGCAGATGATCTGGCACATGCGCACCGGCCGCTATCCCACCTTCAAGCGCTACCTGCACGCCGCCACCCGCAAGGACGACGCGCAGTGGCAGTTCGAAACCGGCCTCACCTTCGTCCTCAACGGCATCGCCGCCACCCTGGCCATCTGAAAGGCCCTCGGGGCGGACCCGCCGCTCAGCCGGCCCCGAGGTCGTCGGCAGGGGGCCGGCGGCTCTCCAGGTCGGGCAGCAGGATCGTGCTCTCCTGCTCGCGCGGATCGGTGCGGGCCAGGACGACTTCGGCGGGCTGGCTGTCACTGAGGTTGACCGGCATGTGCGGCATGCTCGCGGGGATGTAGATGAACTCCCCTTGGCGCGCTTGCAGGTAATGCTCCAGGTTCTCGCCGTACCAGGCGCCTACCGCGCCCTTGATGACGTAGATGGCGGTCTCGTGATGGTCGTGCTTGTGGGCCCGGCCGCTGCCCGAGGGAGGGATCGTCTGCAGGTGCATGCAGATGTTGCGCGCGCCCACGGTCTCGGCGGCGATACCGGCGAAGAACTGCAGATGCTGCTTGCCCTCGTACATCAAAGCGGAACGAATGACACGGCAGTGGCCGTCCGGCTGCGGGGGGTGCTCCACCTGTGGCTCCTCAGAGTCGGCCGAAGATCAGGTTGCCGGGCGCGCCCGGGTCGGTGCTGTCGTAGAAGTCGCGCTGCGCGGCGTGGATCTCGCCGATGTCGAGATGCCCGCTGCCGTCGGTGTCGAGCCGATCGAAGACCTCGCGCCGCTCGGCGTCGGGCAGAGCGCAGATGCCGGGGATGGCGGCGAACTCCTCATAGGAGATGCGGCCGTCGCCGTCGGTATCGCAGACGGTCAGGACGGACTCGGCGATCCGGCCGGCGGTCGCCGCGTAGCCGCTGGTGCGGAACTCCTGGCCGGCCAGGTAGGCGACGAACTCCGCGCGCGACAGGTGTCCGTCGCTGTCGTCGTCGGCACTGTGGATCAGGGCGTTCCACATGCTGGCGTAGGCGGCCACCACGTCCCTGCCTTTGGCGGAGTCGGGCGGCACGCCGAAGGCCGCCAGGAATCTCGTGGCCGCGATCTGAAAGTCGTCCCTGGTGAGCACACCGTCACCGTCGGCGTCGTACAAGGTGAATCTCTTGTCGAATTTCCGGGCGAGAACGTCGGGCACGGACATGGCGCTCCTTCGGGGAGGCGGTGAACCGGCATCCGCACTGTAACACTACTCAAAGTTATGAACAATCACTCTTTGCGATCGACGGGCGGCGGCCCTTCCGGCCCACCGCTCGGGTCGGGCCGACCGGGCGCAGGGTGGCTCTGCGTAGCGATGGCTGCTGTCCGTGTTCTCGGAAATGGTGAGCCGGAGTTGCCGTCACATCTGTTGAGAGATCGCTTGTGATCAGGCCGGTCTTGCGCTTGCGACCGGGTGCTATTCCTCGCTCTGGAGGGTCGCTCGCGGGGTGTCCGTGAGAAGTGCGGCCGCCCACAGGAACACCTTGGGATCGCCGAGGCCTGAGTCGGTGAGCCATTGAGCGGCCCGGCGCGCGTCTTGCTCGTCCTGGATCAGCCCACTGGGTCCGGGCTGGACGCCCGTGGCCTGGTGGACGTCGGTGACGAGGTTTCCGATGCAGATCCAGGTGTGCCAGCTTCCGCTGTCGAAACCGACCAGTTCGAAACCCAGTCGCCGGTGGCCGGAGTCGGGGAGGTTCTCACGCCGGGTCAGCCGTTCCGGGAGGCTGCCGGCCGAGGCGTCCCAGCCGCCGTCGGCCATATCGGCCAGCAGCCCGCGAACATCGGTGGCGGCGAATCCGACCCCGAGCACGTGCAACCCCGACCTGCCGGCCTGATCTCGGGCGACCTCAGCCTCGTGGGGACTGGCGAACCAGTCATCCCAACCACTGGCATCTACTGGCACCAGGTCCACCACGCAGCCGCTCAGCGACAGCACACAAGGACCAGGAAGGCAGCTCTCCCGCCGATCTCGCCGATCAGCGCGTGTAGCGACCCGATAGCCGGCCAGGACGTAACCCGGTTCCATGGCACCATCCCCTCTCACCTGTTCCTGCATCACCGGGTATGGCTCACCTTCTGTTCTGCGGCGCGGGAGGACAGCCGGCCAGACCTCCCGCGTTAGCTGCATAACCACCGCCGCCTTTATTTTGCCGCCCCTCCAAAGCCTGGACAATGTCCGGACAATGTCCCGCCAAGGCTTGTTCTCTTATGCTTTGGTCAGTCAACGAAAGAGATCACCCGCGAGCGCCGGGCGCGGTTCGTCCTGAACGCCGCCTACAGGCCACCTGGAGGTGCACGATGGAAACACCCGCGTATGTGAAGGCCGTTGTCGAGCAGACGAGTGCGTTCGCCGATTGGGTGCACGGCAGGGATGCGGCGGCCCCGGTGCCGACATGTCCGAAGTGGACGCTGGCCGATCTTGTCGGCCATGTCGGCGGGACACAGCGTATGGTGGCGATGCTCGTGGGCGAGCAGATGACCGAGCCGAGCAGGGCGTACGCCGGCTACGTTCCGGGTCCGACCGATTCGGGCCAGTGGCGCGCCTGGCTGAGCGACGGCACGGCCGAGGCGAGACAGGCGTTCGCATCGGTCGCCGATGACACACCGGTGTGGGATCCGTCGGGCGGCACCGCCGGCGTGCGGTTCTGGTCACGTCGGCTGTTCGGCGAGGCGTGCGTGCATCGCGCGGACGCGGCCGCGGCGCTCGGCATGCGGTACGAGTTGGCCTCGGAGCTCGCCGTTGCGGCCATCGATGACTGGCTGGAGATGATGACTTCCCGCGGCTATTGGGAGAACAGGCCGGGCTTCGCCGATGCGATGCGCGGAGGCGGTCAGATTCTGCGTTTCCACGCAACCGACGCGCCGGGGGAATGGGTGGTACGCCGGGAACCGGACATGATCGTGCTGGAGCGCGCGCACACCAAGGCGGACGTCGTGGTACGCGGCCCAGCCGTCGAGCTCCTGCTCGTGATCAGCAGGCGTCGCCCCCTGGATATGGCTCCGACGCTGGAATCGCAGGGGGATCGGGCGCTGCTCGACCACTGGATCGAACACATGGACTGGGTCACCAACGGCTGACCCCCGTTTGGCTGCCATCCATTCAGGACCACGTACGTTGCCTCGACCACGCTCACCGCGCCGCGCTGGGAGAACACGACCGTGCTCCGCAGGCGCCCTCAGTTCTCCTCAGAGGTACGGCTCGTGGCCAGGTCGGCGATCCGCGCGTCCACCTCAGCGATCTTTGTTCGGGCGCGCTCGCGCAGGTCCGGGGTGCGGTGCCCGCCGGGGCTGCGCGCCGGTTGGGCGATCAGCCCGCGGCGTTCGTAGTAGCGCGGCCTGCCTACAGGGCGCTGCCCTTCTTCCACTTGGAGAAGGGCAGCTGCCAGAAGCCCCAGCCGTTGTTCCACTCCAGGTCACGGGTGGTGCCCTTGATGTCGACGACGTCACCGCGCTGGAAGTGGTTGTAGAACCACAGGGCCTGGTCGGGGCGGGAGTTGATGCAGCCGTGGCTGACGTTGGAGCGGCCCTGGGCCCAGACGTTGTCCTTGGCGTGGACGTACTCGCCGGAGTTGGAGATCCGCACGGCGTGGTTGATCATGACGTCGTAGTAGCCGGGGTCGCCCTTCTTGCGGCCGGGCGAGATCATGCGGACCGGGTTGCCGCGCTCCATGGTCAGGTGGACGCCGGAGGTGGTGGTGTACTCGCGGGTGGTGGCCATGCCGGCGCTGATGCGCATCGTCTGCACGCGCTTGCCGTCGCGGTAGACGTACATCATGTGCTTCTTGGTGTCGACCTTGCTGATCACGCGGGCGCCGATCTTCAAGGTGGTGGCGGAGTCCTTGACGCCGTACATGCCCTTGCCGCCCTTGACGCCGGTAAGGCGGGCGTTGAAGGTCACCTTCTGGTGGGCGGGCCAGTACTTGGCGGTGCGGTAGATGACGGTGGTGTCGTTGATCCAGCGCCAGGCGCCGTCGACGGGCTTTTGCGCCTCGACCTCCAGGGCGCGTTCGACGGTGGCCTTCTCGCTGACGGGCTGGTTGAAGGTGACGATGATCGGCGCCCCCACGCCGACCGTCTCCCCCTTGGCGCTCGGCGTGACGTCGGCGACCTGCAGTTCGCGCTCGGGCTTGAGCGTCTTGAAGGTGCTGGCGGCGCTGGTCACGCCGGCCTTGGCGCTGACGTTGTAGGAGCTGGAGGGCAGCAGGGCGCCCTTGGAGACCCATTTGGTCTTGTCGGCGTTGAAGGTGCCCTCGACGCTCTTGCCGCCGCCTTCGGCCGTGACCTCTTCCAGGGTGCCGCCGGCGGCGGTCACGACGATCTTCTTGTCGGGGCTGATCTTCGAGCTGCCCTCGGCGGGTGAGATCTTGATCGTCGGCGCTTCCGGGGTCGCGGAGGTGGTCGCCTTGGCCGCGTCGGCGTTGCCCGGAGCGGGGGGAGCGCTCGAGCAGGACGCGGTCAGTGCCGCGGCCGCGAGCAGGGCCATGCCCGTGACGGGCGTCCTCCAACCGGGCTTGACGTTCAAGTCAGTCCTCTCCCCCATAACAGCAAACTCAATGTCAAAGACCTTAATGCTCCTGCATGTAAGACGCGGAGGAGTTTGGGATAGTTCGGTAACATTTAAATCACTTGTTGCTGGGAACCCCAGGTCAGCCGGGCGCAACAGGAGTAATGAGGCGAAATCCTCAGTGCTGGGCCAGGCGGTGGGTCAGGCTGGTGTGGCGCCGCCCGGCCCCCTTGGTCCGTACGGCCTGCGCCAGCGCGCGCCGGGACCCGACGATGACGACCAGCCGCTTGGCCCGGGTGATCGCGGTGTAGAGCAGGTTGCGCTGCAGCATCATCCAGGCGCTGGTGGCCAGGGGGATGACCACGGCCGGGTACTCGCTGCCCTGGGAGCGGTGGATGGAGACGGCGTAGGCGTGGGCCAGCTCGTCCAGTTCGTCGAAGGCGTAGTCGACCTGCTCGTCCTCATCGGTGGAGACGATCAGCTTCTGCTCGTCGGGACGGATGTCGACGACGATGCCGACGGTGCCGTTGAAGACCCCCGCCGCGCCTTTGTCGTAGTTGTTGCGCAGCTGGGTGACCTTGTCGCCGACGCGGAAGACGCGCCCGCCGTAGCGGCGTTCGGGCAGGTCCTCGCGCGAGGGGGTCAGGGCCTCCTGCAGCGCGATGTTGAGCGCGCCGGCCCCGGCGGCGCCGCGGTGCATGGGGGCCAGCACCTGGATGTCGCGGCGGGCGTTGAGGCCGAACTTGCGCGGGATGCGCCGGGCCACCACATCGACCGTCAGCGCCGCGATCTCCTCCGGTTCCTCGCACGGGAACAGGAAGAAGTCCGTCATGCCCTCCAGCTTCGGGTGCAGGCCGGTGTTGACGCGGTGGGCGTTGACCACCACGCCCGACTCCTGCGCCTGGCGGAAGATCTGCGTCAGCCGTACGCGGGGGATGTCCTCGGCGGCCAGCAGGTCCTTCAGCACCTCACCCGCGCCGACCGAGGGCAGCTGGTCCACATCCCCCACGAACAGCAGGTGCGTGCCGGGCGCGACCGCCTTGACGAGCTTGTTGGCCAGCAGCAGGTCGAGCATGGAGGCCTCGTCGACGACGACCAGGTCGGCGTCCAGGGGGTTGTCGCGGTCGAAGGTGGCATCCCCGCCGGGCCGCAGCTGCAGCAGCCGGTGAACGGTGGTCGCCTCATGGCCGGTCAGCTCGGCGAGCCTTTTGGCGGCCCGGCCGGTGGGCGCGGCCAGGATCACCTTGGCCCGTCTGGCGCGGGCCAGCGTCACGATGGAGCGCACGGTGAAGCTCTTGCCGCAGCCCGGCCCGCCGGTCAGCACCGCGACCTTCTCCGTCAGCGCCAGCCGTACGGCCTGGCGCTGCTCGGCGGCCAGCTCCGCGCCGCTCTGGCCGCGCAGCCACTGCTCGGCCCGCTCCCAGTCGACCTCGGCGAAGGCGGCCAGCCGGTCATGGCCGCCGCGCAGCAGCGACAGCAGCGCCGAGGCAAGCGACAGCTCGGCCCGGTGGAAGGGCACCAGGTAGACCGCCGGCACGATGGTGTCGCCGGCCGGGATCTGCTCGCGTACCACGCCCTCCTCGGCGACCAGCTCCTCCAGGCAGCCGGCGACCAGGTCGGCGGGCACCTCCAGGATCTTGACGGCGTCGCCGACGAGGTTGGGCGCGGGCAGGTAGCAGTGGCCGTCGTCGGCCGCCTGGGACAGGGTGTAGCGCAGCCCGGCCTTGACGCGTTCGGGGCTGTCGTGCGGGATGCCGACCGCCTGGGCGATGGTGTCGGCGGTCTTGAAGCCGATGCCCCACACGTCGTCGGCCAGCTGGTACGGGCGGCTCTTGACCACGGAGATGGAGCTCTCGCCGTACTGCTTGAAGATGCGCACCGCGATCGAGGTGGACACGCCGACACCCTGAAGGAAGATCATCACCTCTTTGATGATCTTCTGTTCCTCCCAGGCGGCGGCGATCAGCTTGGTCCGCTTGGGTCCCAGGCCCGGCACTTCGACCAGTCGCTCGGGCGTCTGCTCGATCACCTCGAGGGTGTCGGTGCCGAAGTGGTCGACGATCCTTTCGGCCATCTTCGGGCCGATGCCCTTGATCAGGCCGGAGCCCAGGTAGCGGCGGATGCCCTGGATGGTGGCCGGCAGCACGGTGGTGTAGGACCAGACCTCGAACTGCTTGCCGTACTTGGGGTGGGAGGTCCAGCGGCCGCTCAGCCGCAGCGACTCCCCCACCTGCGCGCCCAGCAGCGGTCCCACCACCGTCAGCAGTTCGGCGCCCGACCGCTCGGTCGCCACCCGCGCGATCGAGTAGCCGCTCTCCTCGTTCGGGCCGTAGGTGAAGCGTTCGAGCACGGCGTCGAGGTGGGTGGCGGGGAGATTGGCTGGACCTTGCTTCACCGAAGAAGTCTCTCCCTGTCCCTGGGCGTTCTCCGGCCCAAGAATAGGGCAAGGGACGGGTGGCCTCGTGCCTGTGCGGGCATAGGGGCCGCGCGTCGCGACGCCTATGCCCAAGGATCCTCTTCAGGGACGGGAACTAGGGAGCCGGGTCTCCTGGCTTTTCTCCCTTGCAGGTGGTGGAGAATATCTTTCCGGTCTTGAGGTTGACGCACCTTGTGCAGGAGGTGCCGGCGTCGTCGAGATCTCCCTTGCAGAGGATTCCCTCTTGCTTCGGTTTCTCGGGCGCCTTTCCTGGCGAGCCCATGTTCCCCGGGGATCCCGAGCTCTTGTCCTCGCAGTAACTACGCGTGTATCCGCCCTTCTTCGACTTGCACCACAGGCACTTCTTGTACTTTCCTTCCAGCCATTTGCACGGCTTGCCGGTGCTTGCCGAAGTGCAGTGGGTGAGCGAGGTGGATGCGGCGGCGTTGCCGAGCGCGCGGGCCTTGTCAGGCTGGGCCAGTGCGGCGGCCGAAGGGACGATGGCGGTCGCCACCAGGGCCCCGGTAACGAATATTTCTTTGAGCACGAGACCACCCCCATTGTGTGTCTCTCGCTTGCTCCTCCATCGTGACATGGCGCGCGCGGCAATAGTCAAGACGTGCATCAAGATTTATTGAGCGGCGGCCGGGCCCTTTTTCCGGAACATGAAACATTTGATGTGGATTTCTTGCGGGGGTGCTGGGGATGTTGACCGGCGCATTTTGGTCTCGACGCGTATATTATTTATTCCACTACTATCGCTGTTGGCGATGGCTTGACCGTTGATGCGCATCTACTGCTCTCATCAGGCGACGCGCCGGAAGACGACGACCGCCCGGTAGCCGGTGCCGTGCTCCGTGTCGGACTCGGCCTCCGCGCTGATGACGTCCAGTTCGGAGTCGGGGCCGAAGAAGTCCAGGGCCTGGGTCCTGGCCTTCTCCCTGATCTCGTCCGGTGTCGTCCCGCTGACGGTGACGCGCAGCGTGAGCGGGAACCGTATGTCACTCATGGCGGCCTTCTTTCGCAGAGGAGTGATCACTTTTGAGCGTAACATCAGGCCATCGCCGACATGCAGGCATGTGGCTGCATGTTGATGGTCCGCATCTCGAACATGATTACCCATCGACACTCACGGTAGTGGTATGGATACTCTTCGTGTAGGCCCTGGCTCCCGGATCACCCCACTTCGACCGCGGGTTCGTGCTGCCCGCGGGCGGAGCGGGGTGATCAAGGGAACAACGTTAGGAGAGCGATGCACAAGAAGTCCCTCGCCCTGGCCGTCCTCCTCACCGGCGTCTGCGTGGCGACAGCCACCGTCGTCACCGCAGCCAACGCCACCACCGCACCCGCGGTCCAGGCCCACCACGCCTCCGCGCTGCCGCCCGGATACCAGCTGGTGACGCTGCCCAACGCGAACGTGCCCAACTTCCAGCGCCGTACCCTCTACTGCCCCGGCGCCAAGAAGGTCCTGGGCGGAGGCGCCGAGGCCCGCGGCAACGGGGCGATCCTCGTCGGCTCCTTCCCCACCGATGACGGGCGCGGCTGGATCGCCCTGGGCCGCCAGATCGGCTACAACGACGTCGGCATCAGCGTCTTCGCCATCTGCGCCGACTGACCTCCCGCACCACCCGGCCCCGGTCGCTCGCCGACCGGGGCCGTCCTCATGCCCGCCCATCCGCACGTCCGCAGGGGAAATGTCCGTGCAGGCGCCTTCGACCGCACGCCCGCACGGGCGTGAGAACATCTGGGCCTTCCAGCCGCGCCCGCCGCCCTGTAGGAAGCCATGCATGAGCGATGACGTACGCGTCACCATCGAAGCGGTCCCCCGCGCCGGGCTGAGCGCCGGGCGACTGCGCGAGGCCGTGGCGGCCCACCCCGGCGTCCTGTCCGCGCTGGAGGTCGCCGACGCCGACGGGCTGATCATCGGCCAGGCTCCGGCGCTCGGCCACGACCCGGGCCAGAACGCCCCCTTCCGCGCCACCGTCTTCGACCCGGCGGGCAATCGCGCCGTCGAGCTGCGCGGCACCCTGGACCGGCCGGAGCACGCCGAGATCCGGCCCAGCGCCCACCGGCCGCCGCCCAGCCACGACGAGCTGCTCGCGGCCGCCGACGTCCTGCGCGCCGACCCCCACTTCCCGGCGGGCGACAACGTGATCGTCTACCGGCCCATGCCGCCCCTGGCCGACCTGGAGAACCCCGACGGCACCACCGTGCGCCGTCCCACCCTGGGCATCTACACCCCCGGCGAGCCCACCGGGGTACGCCACCGCATCGTCGCCGTCGACACCGCCGCCCGCACCGTCGACTGGACCCCGGCGGGCATCGACGTGCGCATGCACCACGACTGCGAGCACACCGTGCCCGAAGGCGTCACCCCCCTGGCCGACCACGGCGGTCCCGACCAGGTGCGGGTACGCGTCCTGCGCGGCGCCAGCGAGCTGTGGAACCTGCTGGTCGTGCGGCCGCGCGCCTCGGCCCCGCAGAACCCGGGCGCCGGATCGGGCGTGGAGTTGCGCGAGGTGCGCTACCGGGGCCGGCTGGTGCTGCGCCAGGCGCACGTACCCGTCCTGAACGTCGAATACGAGCAGGGCACCACCTTCCGTGACGACGCCTCCTCCGAGACCCGCTTCTCGGCCACCGGCACCGACCCGGTCGGATGGGGCTGGCGGCTGTGCGACAGCCCGCCGCGTACCATCCTGGAACGGCCCGACACCGACGCCGGCGGCTTCCAGGGCGTCGCCTTCCACCACGACGGCGAGGAGCTGCGCATCGTCAGCGAGCTGCAGGCCGGCTGGTACCGCTACGCCAGCGACTGGCGGCTCGGCGACGACGGCACCATCAGGCCCCGCTTCGGCTTCGCCGCCACCGCCAACCCGATGACCTGCATGGTGCACCGCCACCACGCCTACTGGCGCTTCGACTTCGACATCGAAGGCTCCGCCAACGACATCGTCGAGCAGATCGACCAGGGGCCGATCAGCCCCGAGCCGGTACCGATCGTCCGCGAGACCACCCGCCGCCGCGCCCCCGGCCGCTACTGGCAGGTACGCGACAAGTCCTCAGGGCGCGGCTACCAGATCCATCCCGGGCCCTTCGACGACACCGCCGACGCCTACGGGGTGTCGGACCTGTGGTTCCTGCGCCAGCGTGCCACCGAGCTCGACGACGGCAACCCCGGCCCGCGCGACCGGGCCGCCATCGGGCGCTTCCTCAACAGCGAGAGCATCGACGCCACCAACGTCGTCGTCTGGTACGCCGGCCACTACTACCACGACCAAGCCCACCCTCAGCCACACCAGGGCGAGCTGATCGGGCCGGAACTGCTGCCCATCTGAGCACTAGGCTTGGCGCCCATGAGTCAGGTGGGTGAGACGACGGCGCGGGCGCTGCTGCGCAGGCTGGCCGTCGAACAGGCCGAGTGCAGGGTGCCGTCACTGACGGCCGCGATCGTACGGGAGGGGAGGCTGGCCTGGTTCGGCGCTCGCGGCTTCACCGGCCCCGGCGCCGACGGCGGGCCGCCCCCCACCGACGGCACCCAATACCGGCTCGGCTCGATCACCAAGAGCATGGTCGCCGTCGTCGTCATGCGGCTGCGTGACGAAGGCCGCCTCGACCTGCTCGACCCCCTGGCCAAACACCTGCCCGGCACTCCGTTCGGCGAGGTGAGCATCGCCCAGCTGCTCTCCCACACCGCCGGCCTGACCGCCGAACCGCCCACCGGCTGGTGGGAACGCACCCCCGGCCTGCCGCCCGACCAGCTGCTCGCCCTGCTCGGGCCGCAGCACGCCAAGCACCGGCCCGGCCGCCGCTTCCACTACTCCAACATCGGCTACGGCCTGCTCGGCGAGCTGATCGCCCGGCTGCGCGGCATGCCCTGGCTGCGCGCCGTCCAGCAGGAGGTCCTCCAGCCGCTCGGCCTGTCGGCCACCACCGAACGGCCGCGCGCCCCGCACGCCACCGGCTACGC
This sequence comes from Nonomuraea sp. NPDC049158, assembly GCF_040648335.1. Classification (NCBI taxonomy): domain Bacteria; kingdom Bacillati; phylum Actinomycetota; class Actinomycetes; order Streptosporangiales; family Streptosporangiaceae; genus Nonomuraea; species Nonomuraea sp. NPDC049158. The sequence goes on along the minus strand of NZ_JBEZDM010000019.1, from coordinate 135,960 downwards.
CGTCCACCCGTGGGCCGACGTGGTGCTGGCCGAACCCGAACACGACCACGCCGCCATGGGGCCCGCCGGTCAGCTGTGGTCCACGACCGCCGACCTGGCCCGCTGGGCGGCCTTCGTCGCCGGCGACACCGGCGGCGTCCTGTCCCCCGCCACCCTGGCCGAGATGCGCGAGCCCGCCACCGTCGACGACGGCGACGCCTGGACCTCCGGCTACGGGCTCGGCCTGCAGCTGACCCGGCACGCCGGACGCCGCCTGGCCGGCCACACCGGGTCCATGCCCGGCTTCCTGGCCACCGTGTGGGCCGACCCGGCCGACCAGGTGGGCGTGCTGTTCCTGGCCAACACCACCAGCGGCCTCAGCTACACCCTGACCACCGACCTGCTGGACATCCTCGACGAACACGAACCCCGCCTGCCGCAGCAGTGGCGGCCCTCCTCCGCCGACCCCGCGCTGCTGGCGCTGACCGGGCTGTGGCACTGGGGCCCCAAGCCGTACGGGCTGCGGCTGCTGCCTGACGGCGGGCTGGCGCTGACGCCGGTGGGCGGGGCGGGGCGGGCCTCCCGGTTCGTGCCGCAGGACGACGGGACCTGGCTGGGGCTCGACGGCTACTACGCCGGTGAGACGCTGCGGGTGGGGGCCGATCACCTCGACATCAACACCTTCGTCTTCACCCGCGAGCCGTACGACCCGCAGGCGCCCGTCCCGGGCGGCGTGACGGACTGGCACGCCTGACCGCTTCCACGCTTGACGGCTTCCCACGCTTGACCGCTTTCCACGCCCGCGCGGGCGGACGCTCCAGCTCGTTCGGCCCGCCCGGAGGGCCGCACGGGCGGGTGCACGGGCGGGTGCACGGACCGGGGCCGTCCGGAAGGTCCTCACGGACCGGGGCGGACCGGACAGTCCGCCCAATCGAGGCCGCCCGGATGGTCCGCCCGCCCGGGGCGGCTTGGACGGTCCCCTCGCCCGGACGGTCTACCCGCCCGGACGGTCTGCCCGATCGAGACCGCCCCCGATGGTCCGCCCACCCGGGGCCGCCCCTCCTGGGAGGCGGTCAAGCGGGCGGGTTCGTGCCCGGAGCCGCCGCGGTGAGGTGACGGTGGGTGGCAGCATGGTGCTGTGCGTGTGGCAATCTTGGGGCCGCTGGAAGTCGAGGCCGCCGCCATCGGCGGCGCCCGGCTGCGCCTGCTGCTGGTACGTCTGGCGCTGGCGGCCGGGCGCACCCGTCACCGTCGAGGAGCTGGCCGAGGCGCTGTGGCCCGACGAGCGGCCCGCCGATCCCGCGCCAAGCCCCCCGGGTCAAGCCCGTCTGTGACCATTGACATCCAATGACCGAGGAACGGCGACCGGCTAACGTACACGCGAAGACGGGCTTGACCCTCCGGTCTCGCCATGCTGTTGCTGTAGCGGGACGACGCAGACGGAATGATCAGGCCAGGGTGCGGCGTGGCTACGTCGTAGGCGTGGCCGTTCAAGGTCCGTGCGTCGGGCAGCATCACTCATTCGACCTAGCTAGCTCAGCCCCAGGTCAAGAGGCATATTGAGCCGTTCCCCGCGTATCGGTAGAGTCACAATTCCGTGGTGGTCTTGCCGGCGCCGTTGGGGCCCAGCACGCCCAGGACGGTGCCCCGGCGGGCCGATAGGTTGATGCCGGCCAGGGCGGTGGTCGTGCCGAAGCGTTTGACCAGCCCTTCGGCTTCGAATGCGTTCATGACCGCCATCGTGGGCGGCGGCGCTGACAGCTCGCGCACAGATCGCTGTCACGGTGACAGGCGTGCCGCCAGGTCGGCGGCGGGGCCCGGCGGCAGGGTGGCGTGCAGCAGTTCGACGCGGTGCACCAGGCGGGGAGCCACCAGCGGCACACCGCGGCCGGCGGAGGCGGGCAGCAGCGTCAGGCCGTGGCCGGCGGCGACCAGGTTGAGCACGGTGTGCACGTCGTCGCCGGTGTAGTCGAGCGCGGGCCGGAAGCCGTCGCCCAGCAGGTCGCGCAGCCGCTCCAGCGGGCACAACGTCGTCTGCAGCCAGTGCGCGTCGACCAGGTCGGCCAGCCGCAGCCCCGCCCGGCCCGCCAGGGGGTGGTCGCCGGGCAGCGCCACGACCAGGCCCTCCTCGGCCACGCCCACCGTGGTCATCGGGCCGACCTCGGGCAGGCGCAGCGGGTCGTTCGGCGCGGTGATCCCGTCGACCAGGCCCGCCTCGGCCCTGCCGTCCGCCACCTGCCTGGCCACCTCGTCCCTGCCGCAGGTGCGTACCGTCACCCGCAGCCGCGGCTGCGCCGCCCGCGCGGCCGCCAGTCGCAGGGCCAGGACCGAGTTGAGCGCCAGGGGCGTGGCGGCCAGGGTCAGGCGGTGGGCGGGCAGTGCGGCGGTGCGCAGCACGTCGGCTCGCGCGGCGCGGATGCGCAGCAGCAGCGGCCCGGCGTGCTCCAGCAGGCGCAGGCCGGCCTCGGTGGGCGCGACCGGGCGGCGGTGCAGCAGCGGCAGGCCCAGGTCGGTTTCCAGCGCGGCGATCTGCTGGGAGATGGCCGACTGGGTGTAGCCGAGCTGCTCGGCCGCCGCTGAGAAGGAGCCCGCCTCGGTGACGGTCACGAACGTACGCAGCAGATGAGGGTCCATCAGTGTTTCTTATAGCATGTGCAGATATCATCGTTGGTGCTTAAGCGGTGGTCCGCCGCACCATGGAGGCATGAAAATCGCCCTGGTCGGAGACCGCTCGCCCAGCGTGCGCGCGCACGCCCGCATCCCGCTGATCATCCAGGCGCTGCGTGAGCGTGACGGCATCGCGCTCGACCCGTACTGGATCCCCTCCACCGACGCCCACGACGACGCCCTCGAACGCTTCGACGGCATCTGGATCGTGCCCGGCAGCCCGTACCTCAGTGAGGAAGGCGTGATCAGCGCCGCGCGCACCGCGCGCGAGCGCGGCATCCCCGTGCTGGGCACCTGCGGCGGCTTTCAGCACATGCTGCTGGAGTACGCGCGTGGCGTGTGCGGGCTCGACGTGGCGCACGCTGAGAACGAGCCGGACGCGCGTGAGTTCCTGCTGCTGCCGCTGGAGTGCTCCCTGGCCGGCCATGAGGGCCTGGTACGGCTGAGGCCCGGCTCGCTGATCGAGCAGATCATCGGCTCCTCCATCACCATGGAGGCCTACAGCTGCTCCTACGGCCTCAACGAGGCGTACAAGCACAAGCTCGTCGAGCACGGGCTGGTCTTCTCCGGGCACGCCGACGACGGCATGGTGCGGGTGGCCGAGCTGCCCGGCCACCCGTTCTACCTGGCCACGTTGTTCCAGCCGGAGCTGTCCGGCGACGGCAGCCGCCCGCACCCGGTCATCTCCGCCTTCGCCGCCGCGGTCAGCCGTACGACGGCTCGGCGTGCCGTACCTCACGCAGGCCGGGCAGGGTGATGGCGCCCAGCCGCGCGCCGGTGCGCGGCTCCAGGCGCAGGACCTGCTCCCCCGCGCCGGCCAGCAGTTCGCCGTTCAGCCAGGCCAGGCCGTGTGCCTGGCCGGGCAGGTCCCATGCGCCGGCGGGGGCCAGGCTCTCGCCGTCGGCCGACAGCAGCCGCTTGCCCGCCGCCAGATAGGCGCGGCCATCCGCCGCCACCGCGTACGCCTCGCCGTCGCCCAGCCGGCCCAGCAGGGCACTGCGCTTGATCGTCAGGTCGTCGGTGGAGGCGACCACGGCCCGGCCGGTGGAGGCGTCGAAGACGTACAGCCGCCGGGCCTGGGTGTCCAGCGCCATCGCGTGGGCCAGTGGCGGGCCGAGGCCGAACGGTTCGGGCAGGTCCAGGCAGTAGGCCCAGCGCTGGTCCAGGCTGAGGACGTGGACGAAGGCGTGCACGCCGGGGCTCAGGTCGTGGCCGGCGATCAGGTCGCGGGTGTGCAGGTGTTCGTCCTGGTGGGTGTAGAGGGTGTAGAGGGTGGCCAGGTCCGGGTCGTGGACGGCCTGGCGGCCCTTGCCGCGCATCTCCTCCTCCTTCGACAGCGGCACGGGCTGCTTGGCGCGGGTCAGCAGCGGCGTCATCCGGCCGGTGGCCAGGTCGTACATGCGGACGCGGTAGCGGTCGGGGTGTTCGGGCGGCAGGTGGTCCAGGACGTACATGACCTGGCCGTCGCCGGAGAAGGCCTCCGGTTCGATGTTGCCCTCCAGCCGCAGCGTCCGGTTGCCGGCGGCGCCGGTCAGGGTGATGGTGGTACGGCTGCGGGGGCCGGGTTCGGGGCCGATGGCGACGACCCGGCCGGAGACGGCCTTGATGCGCCGGCCCGGGGCGCCGGCCAGGTCGCGCTGCTCGAGGAGGTGGCCCGTGGCGGCGTCGTAGGTGCGCAGCCGGTCGTGGTCGGTCTGATAGAGGCGCAGCCAGCGGGGGCCGGGCACCGCGCCGGGGTAGGTGGCCGTCACCGCGCCGGTGGACAGCTCGACCAGGGACAGCCCGGCGGCGGTCTCGGCGAGCAGCCTGCCGCGCGGGGCGGGGGGCGCCGCCTTGAGGGGCGGCTGGGTGGTGGCGCAGGCCGATACGGTGGCCGCCGCGCCGAGCGCCAGGGCTTGGCGTCTGGTGATGGTGCTCACGTCTTTCCTACACCGGTGAGCGGCCGGGGGTTCCCGTTCAGGTGGTGACGCCGAGCTGGGCACGTACCTTGGCCAGGAGATCGTGCGGGAGCGGGGCGTAGCCGTACAGGGACAGGTAGGACTGGCCGGCGTTGCCGGCGGTGTAGCTGAGGAAGGTCCGCACCAGTGGGTCGGAGTTCTGGGAGCAGACGATCTCGTAGGTGATCAGGACGATGGGGTAGGCGTCCTTGTTCTTGGCCAGGTAGTCGAACTTGACGATCAGATCGCCGTTGTGGCCGGTGATCCGGGCGCCTTCCAGGGCCTTGGTGGCGCTTTGGGGCGAGAGGGTGACGAATTGGCCGGAGGCGTTGCGTATCTCGGCCGTGCGCAGGCCGGCGTCGCTGGCGAAGGCGTACTCGACGTACCCGATGGAGCCCTCGGTGCGCTGGATGGCCTGGGTGATGCCCGCCGAGCCGGTCACGCCCTGCCCGGTGACGGAGAACTTCCTGGACGGCTCGTACGGCCAGCGGCCCGCCTCCTTGAGATAGGCGGTGAAGTTGTAGGTCGTGCCCGAGTCGTCGGAGCGATGGAAGAGCCGGATGGCGGTGTGCGGCAGGTCCGCGCCCCGGTTGTCGGCGGCGATCTCCGTGGCGTCCCATCGGGTGATCCGGCCGCTGAAGATGCTGGTCAGGGTGGTGGGCGAGAGCTTCAGATCGGGCGAGAACGGCAGGTTGTAGGCCAGGGCGATGGGGCCCACCACCATGGGCAGGTGGACCGCGCGGCTGCGGCAGCGTCTGTCGGCCAGCTGTTGTTCGGCGGGGTGCATCGCGACGTCGGAGCCGGCGAAGGCGGTGACGCCCGTGATGAAGTCGCGGATGCCGGCTCCGGAGCCGTTGGCGTTGTAGTCCACTCGCAGGTCGGGGTGGAGCCCTTGGAAGTCGGCCCGCCAGGCGTCCATCGCGCCTTTCTGCGCGCTGGAGCCGGAGCCGGAGATCGACGCGGTGATCGGGAGACTTGGGGGCGCTTCGTCGCTGGTCAATATCGCGGTGCCGGTCAGGCCGGCGGCTGAAGCGGCCAAGGTCAGGGCGACGAACACAGCCGCCCTGATAATCCCTGTCAGCCTTTCCATCACTTCAAGGTATGAAGTGGTGGCGGCCTCATAGTTCACAAACCGTCAAACTCATTGCCACAAAACGGTCATTTCAGTCGCGGCCGCGTTCAGGATCGAACTGCCGGCAGTCACGCGTCCCAGGTGACCGGCAGGCTCTTGACCCCGTAGATGTCGGCGGCCTCCGGGCGCAGGGCGACCTGTTCGGCCGGTACGGCCAGGCGCAGCGTGGGGAAGCGGTTGACCAGCGCGGGGAAGGCGACCCGCATCTCCACGCGGGCCAGCTGCTGGCCCAGGCACTGGTGGATGCCGTGGCTGAAGGCCAGGTGCCCGCCGTCCTGCCTGCGCAGGTCGAGGGTGTGGGGATCGGTGAAGCGCTCGGGGTCGCGGTTGGCGGTGTTGAGGGACAGGATGACGGTGGTGCCCGCCGTGATGGTGTGGCCGCCCAGCTCGACGTCCTCCAGCGCGACCCGGTAGAACTGCTTGGCGACGCTCAGATACCGCAGCAGCTCCTCCACGGCCTGGTCGGTGAGCGCCGGGTCGGCGCGCAGCGCGGCCAGCTGCTCCGGGTTGCGCAGCAGCGCGAAGGTGCCCAGAGCCAGCATGTTGGCGGTGGTGTCGAACCCGGCCGACAGCAGGATCAGGGCCATGCCCTGCAGCTCCTCGTCGGTCAGATCGCTGTCGAGCAGGTCGCTGAGCACGTCGTCGGTCGGGTTGGCGCGCTTGGCGGCGACCAGCTCGGCGAGGTAGGTCTGGGTCGCGGTGTAGGCGGCGATCAGTTCCTCGTCGCCGACCTCTCCGCCGAGGAACTTGTCGATGTTGTCCTGGAAGGAGCCTCGGTCCTCGTACGGCACGCCCAGCAGCTCGCAGATGACGATGGCCGGGATGGGCTTGGCGAACGCGGTCACCAGGTCCGCCGTCGGCCCGGCCTTCTCCATCGCGTCCAGGTGCTCGGCGGTGACCTGCTCGACGCGCTCGGTCAGCAGCCGCATCCGCCGGACGGTGAACTTGCCCACCAGCGGCTTGCGGTAGCGGCTGTGCTGCGGATCGTCCATGAGCAGGAACTCGCCGGGCGGCGCCGGGGGCACCTGGATGTCGCCGTAGTCGATGGTCGGGTGGTGGCTCATGAACTCCTTGCGGGAGCTGAAGCGCGGGTCGGCCAGCACCGACCGGACCAGGTCGTAGCCGGTGATCAGCCAGCCCTGGTGCCCGTCGGGGAAGGGGAAGCGGCTGATCGGGCTCTGCTCGCGGGCCTCGAGGAGCTCCTTGGGCGGGTCGAAGGGACAGCCGGGCTGACGCGTCGTGGGCATCGCGGTAACGGTGTGTTCCATGGCGTCCACTCTCGCCGACCGCTCTGATACGGGGCCGTCACCGTGCTGACACGGCCGTCAGGACGGCGACGGCCCGATATCAGAGCGGTCGGCGAGGGTAGGGCCCATGAACGGTTCAGCCATCGCGGCCTCGGGGCTGCGCAAGGCATACAAAGACAAGACCGTGCTCGACGGCATCGACCTGAATGTCCGGACCGGCACGATCTTCGCCCTGCTCGGGCCCAACGGCGCCGGCAAGACCACAACGGTGAACGTCCTGACCACGCTGCTGACCCCCGACGCCGGCAAGGTGGTCGTCGCCGGGCACGACGTGGCGACGGAGACCAAGGCGGTGCGCGCGGCGATCGGGGTCACCGGGCAGTTCGCCTCGGTGGACGACCTGCTCACCGGCGAGGAGAACCTGCTGATGATGGCCGACCTCCTGCACCTGCCCAAGGCGGAGGGCAAACGCGTCGCCGGCCGGTTGCTGGAGAGATTCGATCTGGTCGAAGCGGCGAGCAAGCTGGTGGTGTCCTACTCCGGCGGCATGCGCCGCAAACTGGACCTCGCCATGACACTGGTCGGCGACCCGCAGATCATCTTCCTGGACGAGCCCACGACGGGACTCGATCCGCGCAGCCGCCGCACCATGTGGGAGATCATCCGGGAACTGGTCGCCGAGGGGACGACCATCTTCCTCACCACCCAGTATCTGGAGGAGGCCGACCAGCTCGCCGACCGTATCGCCGTACTCGATCAGGGCCGGCTGGTCGCCGAGGGCACCGCCGATGAGCTCAAGCGCCGCATTCCCGGCAGCCATGTCCGGCTGCGGTTCACCGATCGGCACGCGCTCGACGTCGCGGCGCGGGTCCTGCACGAGTCCACCAGGCACGACGACGAGCTGACCTTGCGGGTTCCCGGCGATGGCGGGGTGCGGTCATTGCGCGCGCTGATCGATCGGCTGGATGCGCATTCCCTGGAGGTCGAGGAATTGTCGGTGCATACGCCGGACCTGGATGACGTCTTTCTCGCCCTGACCGGTCACGGGAACACGGAGGTCAGCGGACGATGAACGCCATCTCAGCTTCCCTGGCCGACTCCCGGACCATGCTGCGCCGTAACTTCCGGCACACGATGCGCAATCCGCTGGCGCTGTTCAACGCCATCATCGTGCCGATCTTCGTGGTGTTCCTCATGGTCTACGTACTCGGCGGCGCGTTCAGCGTCGGTACCGACTATGTCAACTACGCCACGCCCGGGCTGATCATCATGACCATCGGCCACGGCATCGGCCCCACCGCGACCGCGGTGAACTCCGACATGACGACCGGATTCATCAACCGGCTGCGCGTCATGCACGTCTCACGGGCCGCGGTGCTGAACGCGCACGTGTTCGAGATCATGCTGCGGACCCTGGTGGCCATCGCGATCATCATCGGGGTCGCGCTGGCGATGGGATTCCGGCCGGCGGCGAGTTTCCCCCAATGGCTCGGCGCGATCGCCATCATCGCGTTGACGGTGCTGGCGATCGGCTGGCTGACCGTCGCGGCCGGACTGGCCGCGAAGTCACCGGAGAGCGCGGGCATCTTCGGCGTCCCGCTGATGCTCCTTCCCTTCTTGAGCAGCGCGTTCGTGCCGGCCGACACGATGGGACCGGGCGCGCGGGAATTCGCCGAGTACCAGCCGTTCACCTCGATCATCGAAACCCTGCGCGGATTCCTGACCGGCGCGCCCTCGACCGGCACGGCCATCACGGCGGTCGCCTGGTGCGCCGGGCTGTCGCTGGCCGGCTACCTGTGGGCTCGTGCGACGTTCACGAAGCGAGCGTGATCTCGGCCAGCTCGCGCCAGTCCTGCCGCTGCCCGGCCCGGGCCGCCTCGGCGAACACGGTTTCGCCGAGGCGATCGCGCGCCTGCGCGGCGATCCTGGAGGCGTCCGGTTGCGAACGGTCCGGCGTGCCGCGCACGCCGTCGCTCGCCCCGAGCAGCCGTACGGCCTGCTCGTAGTGTCCCTGGCGCAGCGCGAGATCCGCGATCCCGATCAGCACCTGGGCGATCGTGGGGGGATGGGTGTGCTCGATGGCCATGGCCGTGCGCAACGCCTCGGCCCGATACGCGCGGGCCTTGCCGAGATCCTCGGTGAGGTAGCCGTACAGGTCCATGGTGTGGACACGGACGGAGTCGGCCATGTCCGCCTCGCCCAGCACCGCCCGCACCGTGTCCAGGTGCTCGTGCGCCTGGTCCGGCTCGCCGCGCAAGCGCGCCAGCTGCGCCTGCGCGAGCGCCAGCTCGACCAGCGCGTCCGGCCAGACGATCCGGTCGGCGATCCGCTGCGCCTCGGCCATGGCGGCGGCGCTGGATCGCTCGTCGCCGAGCAGCCAGTACAGCTGAGCCTGCCGCGCCCGCAGGCCGACCACGTCCTCGGTCGCGCCCACCTCCATCAGGGCCACAGCCGCCTCTTCGTAGTGCTCGCACGCGCGCGCGAACTCGCCGCGCATGGCGAGCCGATCGGCCAGGAAGGTCAGCGCGAGCGAGATCCCCATCCGGTCACCCAGCGTACGGAACTCGGCAAGAGCGATCTCGGCGTCGAGGTCCACGTCGGTCTCATCGCCGCCGAGCGTGAGCCGGAGCCGGCCACGCGTGAGCCTGGCCTGCGCGCGCACCCACGGATCGGCGCCGGCGATGAGCGGCTCGAACGCGGGCATGAACTCCGCCGGGCCCCGCAGCATCCGCTCCAGCAGCTCGACGAACCCCAGCAGCGGGTGAGAAGACCCACTGCGCTTGGCCAGCCGGTGCGCCTCCTGGATCCAGTCCCGCGCCTGATACTGATCGCCGCTGACCCCGGCGGTCACGAAGATCGTCACGTTGAGGTATGCCAGCGCCCGCACCTCATCGGACACCTCGCCGGGCAGCGAGGCCGCCGCGACGCTCAGCTCGGCGCCCTCGGCCCGGTGCCCGCTGAGGTACCAATACCAGCCCACGGCCGCGGCCAGCCGCATCGCCTCCTGAGCCCAGCCTTCGGTGATCGCCCCGCGCAGGGCCGTACCGATGTTGTCGTGCTCGGCCCCGAGCCTGGACAGCCACTCCACCTGCTCGCCCCGGCGCAGGTGCGGCTCGGCCGTCTCGGCCAGCTCGGTGAAGTAGGCCAGGTGCGCCCGGCGGGCCGGCTCGCTCTCCCCGGCTTCGGCGAGCCGCTGCGCCGCGTACTCCCTGATGGTGTTGAGCATCCGGTAACGCGGCGCGCCCCCGCCGTCGGCGAGCAGCAGCGATTTGTCGATCAACGCGGTCAGCACGTCGAACACCGGCTCCCCGTCCGACGGCTCCTCCCCGCACACCCGTTCGGCCGCTTCCAGGCTCACCCCGCCGGAGAACACCGACAGCCGCCGCAGCACGCCGCGCTCGGTCTCGCTCAGCAGGTCCCAGCTCCAGTCCACGACCGCGCGCAGCGTCTTGTGCCGCGGAAGCACCGTACGGCTGCCGCTGGTCAGCAGCCGGAACCGGTCATCGAGCCGGCGCGCCAGCTGATCGACGGACATCGTACGCAGCCGGGCCGCGGCCAGTTCGATCGCCAGCGGCATCCCGTCGAGCGCCCGGCAGATCCGCGCCATGGCCGAGACGGTGTCGGCGTCGGAGCCGATGTCCTTGCGCACCAGATCCGCGCGGTCACGCAGCAGCCGTACCGCGGGCGAGGACCCGGCCTCGGCGGGATCGGCTCCGCCGGCGGGTAGCGCGAGCGGCTCGACCTGCCACAGCACCTCCCCGGTGATACCGAGCGGTTCCCTGCTCGTGGCCACGATCCGCAGCCTGCGGCACTCCCCCAGCAGCCGGTCGGCGAACGCCGCGGCCGCCTCGATCACGTGCTCGCAGTTGTCCAGGATGAACAAGATCGCGCGCTCCCGGACCGCGGCGATGAGCCGATCCATCGGCTCCCCGCCCCGCCCGCCACCGAGCAACGCCTGGTCACGCAGGCCGATCGCGGTGAGGGCGGCCTGCGCCAGATCCCCGCCTTCCCCCACCGAGGCCAATTCGACCAGCCACGCCCCATCCGGCAGATCGGCGAGCATCGTCCGCGCGGTCTCGGTGGCCAGCCTGGTCTTGCCGGAGCCACCCGCCCCCGTCAAGGTGACCAGCCGGTGCTTGACGGCCAGGGCGGCGACCGCGGACACGTCGTTCTTCTTGCCGACGAAACTCGTCAGCTCGGCGCGCAGGTTCGTCTTGTGGCTCTGCGCCCGCTCGCCCAGCTCGCCGCGGAGCAACGCGGTGTGCAGCGCGGAGAGCTGGGCCGACGGATCGACGCCCAGCTCCTCGGCGAGCCGCTCGCGCGTCCGCTGGTAGACGGTCAACGCCTCGCTTCCACGCCCCGCCTCGGCGAGCGCTCGCATCAACGCCGCCACGAACCCCTCCCGCAGCGGGTACGTGGCGACCAGCTCGGTCAGCTCCGAGACCAGCTCCGAGCCCCGGCCGAGACGAATGTCGGCATCCACCCGGTCCCCGAGCGCCGCGACGTAGAGCTCGTCCAGCCGCGTGACCGCGGCGTCGAAGGCGTCGCTGCCCTGCAGCGCGAGGTCGGCCATGGCCGTGCCGCGCCACAGGGCCAAGGCCGAGCGCAGCAGATCCGCCCGCGCCGCGGGCTCGGCGGCACGGGCCTGGCCGACCAGCTGCTCGAACCGGGACACATCCACGGCATCCGGAGCCACGGCCAGCCGGTATCCGCCGGAATCCGCCTCGATCGCACCGTCCGGCAACACCCTGCGCAGCCTGGACACCAGCGCCTGCAAGGCGTTCACCTCGTCGGCGGGCGGCTGCTCCCCCCAGATCCAGTCCACCAGCCGCGCACGGGTGACGATCCGGCCAGGTTCGAGGGCGAGCGCGGCCAGCAGCGCGCGCAGTCGAACCCCAGGAACCTCCACCACGGCCCCATCGCGGTTCCGGACCTCGAACGGTCCCAGCAATTCGACTCTCACATCGGCAATTGTGCCGAACTGTGAGCCGCTCTCGCGCCACGTGCCGGCCCGGGTGGACCGGCAGCCCCCTAAACGCCGGGCGGGAGGGTGGCGACGAGCTGGAAGCCGCCGCCCGGGTGGGGGCCCGCCTCGACGCTGCCGCCCGCCTGGCCGAGCCGCTCGGCCAGACCGCGTAGCCCGCTGCCGCTCCCGGCCGGCTGCGGACCGCCGCTCTCCGCGGGTCGCGGTCCGTCGGTGCCGCTGCCGCTCGCTGCGGGTCCGTCGGGGCTGCTGCCGCTTTGTGTGGGCTGAGGGCCGTCGGTGCCGTTGTCGCGGATCGTCAAGGTCAGGCCGGTCAGGTCGATCTCGGCCTCGGTGGCGCCGCTGTGCCTGATGATGTTGGTGACGCCCTCGCGCACCACCCAGCCCAGCAGCGCCTCGGCCCGCGCGGCCGGTGGCGGCCCGGTGCGGCGGACGCGGGCCCGCACACCGGCCGCCGCCAGGGCGTCGCGGGCGTGGGCGAGCTCGTCGGCCAGGCCGCCCGCCCGGTAGCCGGTGACCGCCTCACGTACCTCGGTCAGCGCCTGCCGGCCGACGGCCTCGATGTCGGCGGCCTGGCGTTCGGCCTGGCCGGGGTCGCGGCGGGCCAGCCGTCGCACGGCCTCGGCCTTGACCACGATGACCGACAGGGTGTGCCCGAGCAGGTCGTGCAGGTCGCGGGAGAAGCGCAGCCGCTCCTCGGCCACGGCCGCCTCGGCCAGGCGCTGCCGGGTCTGGTTCAGCTCGCCGATGACCATGTGCAGGTGCAGGATGACGGCCACGACCAGGCCCGCGCTGAAGGTCCCCCACGAGAACGCCAGGATCGACTCCAGAGTGCCGCCGCCGGCCCACACCACCAGCGCCGTGCCGAGGGGCAGCGCCGCCGTGGCGATCCGCACCGCCCTGCCGCGCAGGGTGATGCCGCACGCCACGCCGAGCAGCGGGAACAGGTAGTACCAGGCGCCGCCCAGCACGATCGACAGCCCGAAGACCACGGCCGCCAGCCCGGCCAGCGCGATGCGGGCGGGCATCGTGCGGCGCCGGAAGGCCGTGATCACCGTCAGTGCGTACAGGGCGGACATGGCGGCCAGGCCCGCCCACGACAGCCAGCCCGGCCGCAGCGAGCCGTCGACGGTCTCCCAGACCGCGCCCGCGCCCAGCAGGACGAAGGGCAGGAACGCCCCGATACCGGGCGCGTCGGGTGCCTCGTCCGGCGTGCCGTCGGGGTTCGGGGGCGGGGTTCCGGCCATCACGCCAACGTTATCCGCGACGAGCCGGCGTCAGGGCCGCGACGAGCCGACCACATCACCACGGCAAGGCGTGAAGCACCTGGGTCAGCCCGCCGCCGACATCGGGTCGAGCCGGGCCAGCCGCTCGGGGTCGGTCAGGATGACGACCTCGGCGATCAGGCCGCCGCTGACGGTGAAGGCGACCAGCGAGACCACCCGGCCGCCGACCGTGGCGACGGATCCGGCGGCCCCGTTGACCAGCACCGGATGCCCCACGGAGCCGACCGGCCGGAACATGATCGCCTGCTTGGCCACCACCGCCGCCCCGCGCGCCACCAGCACGCCCCCCGCCGCGCCGCGGTCGGAGCGGACCACGACATCCGGGTCGAGCACCCGCAGGAGCGCCTCGAAGTCTCCATCGCGCGCGGCGGCCAGGAAGGCGTCGACGGCCTGGCGCTGCCGGCCCAGATCCGGATCGGGCACCGGGGCCGTGCCCCGCACGCGGCGGCGGGCGCGGCTGGCCAGCTGCCTGGCCGCCGCCGGGGTACGCCCCACGATCGGCGCGATCTCCTCGAACGGCACCGCGAACATGTCGTGCAGCACGAACGCCAGCCGCTCGGCCGGCTCGAGCGACTCCAGCACCACCAGCAACGCCAGCCCGACCGAGTCGGCCACCAGCGCCTCGTGCTCGGGATCGACGCCCTCCGCGGGGCTGACGACCGGGTCGGGCAGGCGCTCCTCCAGGGAATCCTCGCGCCGCCGCTCGCGCGAGCTCAGCATGGTCAGGCACACCCGGGCCACGACCGTGGTCAGCCACCCGCCGAGATTGTTCACCTCGCTGGTGTCGCTGCGGCTGAGCCGTATCCACCCCTCCTGTACGGCGTCCTCGGCCTCGCTCAGCGACCCGAGTATCCGGTAGGCCACGGCCCGCAGATGGGAGCGGTGCTCCTCGAACCGGCCGGCCAGAAACTCTGCGTCGTTCATCGTCACAATCCTCCGTCAAGGCAAGTCATAGCACTGACCAACCGGATACCACCGATGTGACGACGCCCGCCGAGGTTACGCCTGGACCAGGCTGATCACCCCCGCGCCCACGAGGGCCAGCGCCCACATGCGGTCCAGGTTGAACCAGGCCCGCCGCAGCACCGTGAGCCCGGCCACCTCGTACACCACCACGGCGATGACGCCCGCCACCGCGAACATCGCCAGCGTGTGCAGCGCGGCCACCGCCAGGCCGCCCGTCAGGGCGTGCCCCTCGTGGCCGGGGGCGTGCAGGCCGGTGAAGACGGGCAGGAGCATCAGCCCGGCGCCGTGGGCCGAGGACATCAGGAACGACCAGCCGGCCAGCTGCCACAGCGACAGCCGCATCCCCACCCAGCGGAAATGCCGGGTGGACAGCAGCCGCCACAGGCCGAACCCGACCAGCACCACCCCACCGCCGATCGACAGCACCCGGCCGGTGACCAGCGAGCCGGTGACGCCGACGACGAGCGCGACCACGGCGACCGAGCCCAGATGGCCCAGCGCGATGACCGGCAGCGACTGCAGCAGCAGGTCCCTGCTGCGCTCCTGCAGGCCGCGGGCCACGGCGAAGAGCCAGCCCATGGCCGGGTTCAGGCCGTGGAAGGCGCCCAGCAGGAGCACGGTGGCGATCGTCACGGGTAGCAGTAGGAGTCGGAGGAGGCGTCGCCGCCCTGCAGGCGTACCTGGTGGGGGCGCAGGCCGCGGAACGCCTCGCCGTGCGGGAAGAAGCGGGTGTCGAAGGTGAAGGACTCGGTGTCGATCTTGGCCATCCAGGCGCCGACGCCCTCGGGGTAGAACTGGTCGTCCCAGGCGCCGTACAGGGAGTTGGTGAGGTAGACGCGGCGGCCGTCGCGGCTGATCTCGACCATCTGCGGGCCGCCCCGCAGCGGCAGGGACGGCTCGGCGGGGTGGGGCGCCTGCCGGACGATGCCGCCGATCCTGAGCGAGGCCAGCTCGACGGGGTTGACCGGGTCCGACACGTCGTACTGCTTGATCTCGCCGGTGCCCCAGCAGGAGACGTACAGGCGCTGGTCGTCGACCGACAGGTCGATGTCGGTGACCAGGGGCGGCACGGCGCCGAAGGGCCGCAGGACGGGCGGCAGCAGGTCGGCGCCGGCGGGCTCGGCGGGGATGGAGATCACCTTGCGGGCCTGCCAGCGGCCGTCCTCGTGGAACCAGAGCCAGACCGAGGCCGACAGGTCCGCGGTGCTGGTGACGACCCCGGCGAACCCGTAGGTGCGGGTGGGGTCGTGCGCCGGGCGCAGCTCCAGGACCATCTGGTGTTCCTCGCCCAGGTCGACCTCCTGGACGTGCTTGCGCTTGCGCAGGTCCCAGAAGTGCAGCTTATGGCCGTACTTGCGGCCGAGCAGCAATTCCCCCACCACGCCGTTCTCGACCATCGACGGTGTGCCCCACTCGGAGGTGATCAGCACGTCATGGTTGATGTGCCACCAGAAGTCGTAGGCGAGGTACTGCGGCCCCCGCTCGAGCTCCCAGCGCTCCAGCACCTCGAACGTGGTGTGGTCGAGCAGCGCGATCCCGCCGGGCCCGTCGTTGCCGTTGGCGCCGCCGAGCGCGGACAGGTAGATCCCGCCGGGCCCGCAGTGCACGGTGTGGGGCCGGGAGTAGCCGGCCCGCTTGGCCAGTTCGTCGGCCTCGATGACCTTGACCAGTTCCGGGCTGAGGCGGTCCTTGGTGTCGAAGACGTGGATGCGTGAGGAGCGCAGGCCGGGCACGATGAGGTAGCGGCGTTCGACATGCGGGTGCGGGGCGCTGGGGCACAGGGCGGTGCTGCAGGCGTTCCAGCCGAAGTGGTGCAGCTCGTCGCCGGTGTTGGGCAGGTCGCTCCAGCCCACCACCTGGCCGTAGTGCGGCGAGTCGGGATCGGTGTCGAGTACGGCCAGCGCGTCCGGCCTGGTCGCCGACCGGTCGAAGGCGGCGACGTAGGCGAGTTTCTCGGCGGGTGCGCCGGCCGCGTCCCTGGGCGAAGGATAGAACGTGGGGTCCGGGGTCCAGAGGCTCATCCCTTCACGTATCCACCAATTTCCTACAAGGTCAACAGGGTATTGGGCACGTTTTCGGAATGATCGCGCAAGCAGGTGTACCGATCAGGGTCGATCGCGGGCCGGGTCTCGCAGGCCGTCGAGGGCGATGTCGATGAAGCGCCGCCAGTCGCCCACGGCGTTGCGGCTGATCGCCGACACCGCCCCGGCGATCATGTAGAGGTCCTCGAGCTTGGCGTCGGCGCGGAGCGTGCCATCGGCCCGGCCGCGCTCGAGCAGCGCCCCGCCGAGGGCCAGGAGGTCTTCGCCCACCTGCCCGCGCGGCTCGGTGGAGCCCAGCGCCGCCTCGATCGCGCTGGAGATTCCGCGGCCCTCGTCGTGCACCTGTCCGATGCGGGTCAGGAAGCAGCTCAGGGCCTGCCGGGTGTCGGGGTTGGGCAGGCATCGCGTACGCGCGTAGGCCAGGATCTCGGCGAACCGCTGCTCCGTCACCGCCTCGATCAACGCCTGACGAGTCGGGAAATGTCGGTAGACGGTGCCGATGCCGACCCCGGCGGCCTTGGCCACCTCCGCCATCTGCACCTCGTCCCCGCGTTCGGCGAACAGCTCGCAGGCCACCTCCAGCACCCGGCCGCGGTTGCGCTCGGCGTCGGTGCGGGGCTTGCGGGCGGTGGGTTTTGACATCCCTGGCGGTCCTCTGTCTAGACTTAAAGCGGAATCGGATTCCGAATCCGACTCCGGAAAGGATATCTCATGTCAAAAGATCGTTTCATCCTCCTGAAGCCCGGAGAGTCCCGCCTGCCGTTACCGCCGGGGACGACGGTCAAGGCCGGGGCCGCTGACACCGAAGGCCGGTTCTCCCTCATGGAGGGCCGGGGGCACAGCGACATCCCCTCGCATGTCAACGACACCTTCGACGAGTTCGTCTACGTGCTCGACGGGGAGCTGGGCATCGACTTCGACGGCCGGACGCACCGCCTCGGCGCGGGCATGTGCGCCCTGCTGCCGCGCGGCGTCACCCATGCCACGCGCACCCTGTCCGAGGCCCCGGTCCACGCGCTGCGACTGTCGACGCCGGGCGGCTTGGAAGGCGACGTCCAGGACGTGGCCGAGGAGAACGGCGACAAGGACCGCTTCTACGTCCTCCAACCCGGCCAAGCGCGGCCGGGGCGCATCAAGGTCCCGCCCGCGTTCGCCGCCAAGGCCCGCGCCACCGACATCGGCGGCGCGCTGTCACTGCTGGAAATGGTCGTGGCTCACGACATTCCCCGCCATGTCCACCACAAGGCCGACGAGGGCATCTACGTACTCGACGGAGAGCTCATCGTCGAGTTCGACGACCGGACGGAAGAGGTGGGCAAGGGGCAGTTCGTCCTGCTGCCCCACGGGGTCCCGCACGCGCTGCGCTGCGGCTCCACCCCTCCCCCGCGGGTCATCCAGATCTCGTCGCCGGGCGGCTGGGAGTACTTCGTCGAGGACCTGATCGAGGCCAGACCGTACGTCAGCGCGGGCGGCAGGCTCGACCCGGCCAAGCTCAACTCCATCGCCGCCAAGTACGACATCACCTACGAAGTGCCGTAACCCACGCGAAGCGGCAGCGGCCACACCCGGGGCGCCGAGCGGATGCCCCAGAGCGCGACGGCGATGTACAGGACCTGCTCGGGAATCCGCAGCCACAAGGGGGACGCCTCGCCGCCGTTGAAGGGCACGTCGGCCAGCGCGGCGTAGATGTTGGCCGGCAGCAGCAGCACGAAGAGGGCGATCAGCCCGATCCCGGCCGACCAGCGCGTCCTGGTGATGATCAGACCCACCGCGCCCATGAGCTCCAGCACGCCGGTCAGGTAGACCACCGCGTCGGCGAAGGGCACGAAGGGCGGCACCATGCGTACGAGGTCGGCGTGGGTGGGCATGACCGTGACGCTTTCCGGGACGAAGTGCGCGCTGGCCGTCATGACGAGCATGACGGCCAGCCCATGCGCCGCACTGACCGGCCACGAGGCGAACCGGCCGACCCCGAAGGCCCCCAGCGCGCGGAAGCCCAGCAGGGCCACCACCAAGACGATGCTCGTCTCCATTGCGTCTCTCCATTGGATAGTCGTGATATCTAATGTTGGATAGCACTACTATCCTATGAAGGTGGCGAATGTCAAGTGGTTCGGCTCGGCTCAGGCCGGCCAGCCGCCGATGAGCGCCCTTACCTCATCGGCCACCTCTTGCGCCGACCGGCCGTCGGTGTCGATGCGCAGGTCACCGGCTCCGGCGCGGTCGAGCGCCGCGGCCTCGTATGCCGCCCGTTCGGCGACGCGGTGCAGGGCCTCGGGGCCGAGTCCCTTCAGCTCATCGCCTGGTATCGCCGGCCCGCCTCCCCGGCCGCGCCGCATGACGCGCTCGGCCAGCCTCGCGGGCCCGGCGTGCAGACGGCACACCGTCAGCGCCGCTGCGGGAAGCAGGTCGGCGTAGTCGCGGACGGTGTCGTCGCGGTCGGCGTGCCCGGAGACGACCAGGCACCTGGCCTCGGCCGCGCGGTATCCGCCCCACAGGGCCGCGAGGTTGCGCGCCTTGAGGCGATGGCCGTCCGGGTCGTCGTCCGCGGCGGGACCTGCCATGCCGATCTGCTTCAGATCCACATATGCGGCTCGTACGCCGGTCCGGACGATCTGCGAGAAGACCTCATAACCGACGGTCGACTTCCCCACCGCGGTGGCGCCGGAGAACCACAGCACCGGGACCGGGTCAGAGGAGAGCGGTGTGGCCGGGCGGGAAACAAAGCCGGCATCCGACCCGAGGCGCGGCCATCCACCGGCTCGCTCGCGGACCATCCGGGCCGCCTCGGGCACGGTAAGCCCGCCGGTGTCCAGGCACAGGTCGGCGAAGTCGCTGCCCTCCAGCGACTCCGCCTCGGCGACGGCCCCCGCCACCAGGTCGGGACGCCACCCACGCCCGAGAAAGCGCTCCTTGAGCTCCCCGGTGCTCACGCGCAGCCGGCACACGGTGAAGGCGGCGTCGGGGAGACGCTCCGCGTACTCGCGAATCTCCTCAGCGGTGTCGACGAAACCCGACAGGACCACGCACTGCGCCCCCCGCTCCCGGAAGTTGGGCCACATCGCGGCCAGGCTCCGCGCCCGGATCCGATGGGTGCCGCTCTCCGGGAGCGGATAGCACAGGCTGATCTGGTCGGCGTCGACGAACGCCGCCCGGACACCGTCCCGGCTCAGCTGGGCGAACACCTCCCAGCCGAGCGAGGATTTCCCGACACCTGACGGCCCGCACAGCCACAGCAAGGGCACAAGATCGCTTCCCACCCGCGCGACAGTAGTAGGCCGCACGCGCGCTCGGCGATCGCATTTCGCCCTCTACGACGGGCACCTAGGACAGGCACCTAGGACAGGCACCTAGGACGGGCATCGCCCGTCAAGGGCGCTGAGAACGGCGTTGATGAACACCGGTGACGCCGGTTCGCCGGCATGCGGCACGCCGGCGAATTCGGCCCGGCACCAGACGCCGGCGATGACGTCGTTGCGCGTCTCGTCGAGCGAGCTCGTCAGCAACGTGTACGTGACCGGATCCGGCGTGGGGTCGCCGCTGTTGAGCTGGGTGATGAAGCTGCTGGTGGGGCACATCTGCCCGCCCTGCCCGGCAGGCAGCAGGCAGGCGGGCCAGTAGCCGAGCTGCCCGGTGCCCATCGAGACGTAGCTGAGCGTCTTGGCGGCGCCGCCGAGGGACTTCAGGTAGTGCCGCGCGGCCAGTCCTCCCATGCTGTGCCCGACGAGGCTGACCTTGCTGCCGGCGTGTTCGCTCCGTGCCTGCTCCACGAGGGTGGCGATGGCTTGGGCGTTGGCCAGGTTCTCCTCTCCGGGCAGGTCGATCGCGTACGTCGGGTAGCCGGCCTGCTCCAGCGCCGTCTGCATCTGGGCGAACTCGGCGGGCGAGCCGTTCCATCCGTGGACCAGGATGACCGGCTCCCGCTGCGCGCCCTGGGCCGGCGAACCGGTGCAGAGCCCGCCCAGCAGGGCGACGGTGATGATCAGTAGGGGCCGGATGCGGTGGGGTCTCGGCGGCATCGTCGTACCTCGCTACTCGTACCGGAGGGGTGGTTCACTTACCTAGTACTCGGTAAGTGAGTTGGGTTAGGTTTAACACTGTGACCCCGAGCAGGCAAGGACCCGGCAGGCAGGAACGCGCTCGCCTGCGGCGGGAAGAGATCATCACGGCGGCCGGCGAGATGTTCGCCCGCGGCGGTTTCCGCGGCACCTCGCTCGCCGACGTCGCGGCCCGGGCCGGCATCACCGAGCCCGGTCTGCTGCACCATTTCGGCAGCAAGGCGGGCCTGCTGCTGGCGGTGATCGAGCGGCGCGACCTGGACAGCGAGGCGTTCGCCCTGGAGTTGCTCGGCATGGAGCCCTCCGGGCGGCTGCGGGCCCTGCCGGAGTTCGCGCGCCGCAACAAGCAGCGGGCCGGGCTGGCCAAACTGTTCACGGTCTTGGTGGCCGAGAGCCTCGAGCCGGGCTCGCCCGGCCACGTACATTTCGTCGAACGCTACCGCGCGATGCGCGCCATCGTGGCCGACAACATCCGCTCCGCCCAGGCCGACGGCGTCGCCCGCCCGGACATCGACCCGGTGGCCAAGGCCACCGAGATCATCGCGACCCTCGACGGATTGCAGACCCAGTGGCTGCTCGACCCCGACACCGTCGACATCGTCGCCACCGTCGAGTCCTACGCCCGCACCCTGGAACACGACCTCGCCTGCGGCCTGCCCCACCTCAGGTGAGTGCGCGTCACCGGCGCGGGGTCAGCGCGTCGATGGTACGGGCGGTCAGCGCCGCCTCCAGCCGCTCGTCGAACTCGACCGGGCCGAGCCGGCCGTCGGCGACGGCGGCGCGCAGCAGCTCGATGACCTGGTCGCGGTCCGCGTCCGACGCGCGCAGCGCGGGTGAGCTGGGCGGATCTGCCGACATCCGGCCTCCTCAATTGTTGACTGGTCGATCTAGTCGATCTAAAGGAGACGGCTGGCTAGGCGATTCTGCGGCGATAGGTGGCCATGGCGAAGAGGTAGGCGACGATGAGGAGGCCGACGCACCAGGCCAGGGCGATCCAGATGTCGGCGCCGATCGGCTGCTGGGCGAACAGGTCGCGGACGGCGTTGACGATGGAGGTGACCGGCTGGTGTTCGGCGAAGGCGCGCAGCGGGCCGGGCATGGTGGCGGTCGGTGAGACTGATGGACTCCCGCACCTCCACAGCCCGCGCGGCCACATCGAAACCGTTGACCCGGGCCGTCCCGGCATCCGCCCTGAGCAGCGTGGACAGGATCTTCACCACCGTGGTCTTGCCCGCCCCATTCGAGCCGAGCAGCGCGAAAATACTGCCGCGCGCCAGCGCGAAGTCCACACCACGTAACACCCGCAGTTCCTTGTACGACTTCTCCAGGCCCTGCACATGGATCGCAGGCCCGTGGACCTGATCGGCTGTCATCCGGATATCCGTTCTCTGTTTGGTCATGGTTTGTCGCCCGGGGTGCGATCGATGGCGTCGGTCAGCCGTTCTCGGCTGATCCACAGTTGAACGCCTCGGCGGACTCCACCGGGTCTTCGTCGACGGCCGGGGCGCGCCGATGAGCGGCTAGATCACAGGTTGGTCGTTCAACCGCGCTCCGCTGTAGCGGGCACGGCCTCTCGGGGGTCCGTCGAACGGGACGGCGCCTACTCGCAGTAGACGCGCAAGTGGCCATCCTCCATGTCCATCTCCACGATCGTCTCGTCGAGATGCTCCACGAGCGCCTCGAGCTGTTCGGGCTTGAGCTGCTTCAGGTCGAGCGGCACGCCCGACCTGTCCAGTTCGGTGTTGGCCCGATCCAGTACCTGCGGCGGGATCAGCGCCGCCAGCTGTACGCCGGCCCGCAGCAGTTGCAGCGGCACCCGCACGTTGAGCCGCCCCGCCTCGCCGCTCTCCTCGAGGAACTCCATCACCACCCGCAGGTACTTCGCCTTGCCCCGCGGCCGGGCGGCGGGACTGGCCGCCATCGGCGGCGGCTGGTCGCGTTCGAGCGCGGTGATGAGCCGCTCTGCCTCGTCTGCGGTGATCTTGCCCTCGGCCAGCATGCCGAGGACGTCCCTGCGCTGCTCGTTCATCGGAACCTCCCCTATCGGATGGCGACCAGCACGGCCGTACGGTCGAACTCGACGTCGAACCGACTGCCGGGCAACGCGCAGACGATGCGCCAGCCGGTGCCGAGTGCCCGCACCACGTCGATGCGGTAGATGTGGCAGGCCACGGCTCCCCCCAGGAGGGCCAAGGCCACGACCGGTGAGAGCACGAGCACTACGGGAAGCACCGGAACCCAGATCCGGACGGCATGACGGTCCGGGCGTTTGACCCGTACGGTCACTAACTGGGGCATCATGTTGGCCCCTCCAATTCGGACAATGCCTGCTGTGCGGTGATCTCGCCGCGCCGCAACCGATCGATGACGTCGGCCCGCGACGGCGCCGGATCGGTCTCGACGAAGTCGAGCAGCTGCGTGATCCGCTTCAGTCGCGCTTTGATCGTCGGGTAGCTCACCCCGAAGATCCGTTCCATCTCCTTGATGGACCCGTGGCACCGCACGAACGCCGTGACGAAGACCTGGTCCTCGACGGTGAGCTGAGCCAGCTGGGGTAGCTCGAAATCGCCCTCGATCGCGATGCCGTTGTCCGCCAGGCGCACCCGCTCGACGACGAACGGCTGGCCCCGGGTCAGGTTCGTGAGTTCCTGCCAGTCCATCGCCTGCTCTGCCATATCTAAAGTCATACCCGGTGAATATTAAACTTTCAAGATGTTGATCTTAATTTTCTTAAGGCCTGGCTTCTTTCGGGCACCCGTCCCGTCCCTGGCCGCGGTTGTTATGATCCTTGCCCCATCGGCGGGAGGCGCGAGGACATGCGGGTGACAATGACGAGCGCCGCGGCACGGATCGGCCGCGTGAACGAGGACTTCACCGGCGCCGTACCGACGGCAGCGGTGCTGGTCGACGGCGCCGGCATCCCCGGCGGCGACTCGACCTGCCGGCACGGCGTGGCCTGGTACGCCGGCCGCCTGGGAGGCAGCCTCCTCACCCTGGTGTCACTCGTGCGGGACCGCGGCCTTCCGGCGCTGCTCGCCGAGGCCATCGAGCAGGTGACGGACGATCACCGCGACACCTGCGACGTCGCCGACCCCATCAGTCCGTCGGCGGCCGTGGCCGTCCTGCGCCTGTCCGGCGGCCTCATCGAGTACCTGGTGCTCGGTGACGCGGTCCTCGTGCTCGACAGAGCCGACGGCCCGCCGCTCGTCGTCTCCGATCCCCGGGAGGTGATCATCAGCCGGTCGTACGAGCCCATGCTCAAGGCCGCCGCCGCGGGCAGCGACGAATACCACCGCATCCTCCGAGACCTGCGTGCCCACCGGAACCAGCCGGGCGGCTTCTGGGTGGCCAAGGACGACCCGCGCGCGGCGGACGAGGCGATCACCGGAACCTGCCCGATCTCCGAGCTGAACGGCGCCGTCCTGCTCAGCAATGGAGCCAGCCGCATCGTGGACCCCTTCCAGCTCGCCGACTGGCCGGGGGTCATGGCCGTACTGGCGTCGAGCGGGCCCGCCGACATCATCCATCGTGTCCGGCAGGCGGAGACGCGCCACGCGGTGGCGGCGGACGACGCGACGATCACCTACTGCACCGGCCTCGGTCAGGCATGAGGGTCACGGCAGAAAACCGGCGGCCAGCCTCCCCATGATCTGATGCACTTCCTCATCGAGGGCTACCTTCCCCTGCGGAACGGATTCTGGGACCTGGTCGCCGACGTCGTCGACTTCGGCTTCCTCAGCGCCGAGGCCGACCGCATGACCCGGGGCATGCCCGCGAAGGGCCTGGCCGGCCGGACGTGCTCACCACCACGACGCTGCCCGCCGTGCGGGTCGGGATCTGGGAGGCCGTCGCGGCGTGGCGGCGGCTGGCGCTCGGAGACTCGCTGGAGGTGACGTACCCGCCGTCGATCAACTGAGCAAGCGCCCAGACGGCGGCCGGTCTGTTTACGGCGCAAGTGGGTCCCATCCGCACACGACCAGGTACCCGTCGATGGTGGTGATGCGATCGGAGGTGGGGTCGTCGGGCAGGGCGTGGCCGAGGTCGCGGTTGCGAACCTCGCCGATCCAGCGGTCGTGCTGGTACTCGTGGTTGATGATCGCCATGAGCAGGGACTGCGCGATGATCTTGAGCTGGGCCGGGGCGCCGACGTCTCCGGCTCCGATGGCGTCCATGCGGGCGTGGACCCGTTCGCCGACGGTGGCCCGGAAGTCGGCCAGTCGCCGGGGGTCGGGCAGGGGCAACCGGTTGGCTTCCGGGTTGGCCGAGTCCATGAGGTCGTCCAGGTCAGGTGCGGGGCTCGGTTCGGCCGCGGTGAGGTTGCGGACCATGAAATGGGCCACGTGGGCCTGGTGGCCGAGGTGCCAGCCGATGGGGCTGAAGTTCTGCTCGGGCCGCCAGTGCAGTTCCTCGGCGGTCAGGTCGCGCCAGAGCTCGTCGGTGTAGGCGCGAGCCCGGTCGTACTCCGCCAGCAGTTCCGCGATCTCGAACATGTGCTCTCTCCAGGGTCGACGGGTGGACTGTGGGCTGCTCATCGGGCGTCGGCCGCGTTCAGCACGATGCGGCAGCTCGGCGCAGCGATGCGTCGGCGCCCTGCTCGGCCACGACGGTACGCGCGACCGCGAGGAGCTGGTCGTGGTTCTTCCTGGCGTCGGCTCGCATATGCCTCCCTCCCGAATTGACAACCGGAGCAGTGCCCCGGATATATTTGGAGCACTGCTCCGGAACGATATCCCATTTGTTGTGAAGGGTGACGGCAATGCCGACGAACATGATGAAGGCCATCCGGCTGCACGAGCACGGTGATCCTGAGGTGCTGCGTTACGAGCAGGTGCCGGTTCCCGAGCCGAAACCGGGTGAGGTGCTCGTTCGCGTCCACGCGGTGGGCGTCAATCCCCCCGACTGGTATGTGCGCGAAGGAATGTCCAACGTGCCTCCTGAGATGAGGCCGAAGCTGAGCTTGCCGATGATTCCGGGGACGGACGTGTCGGGCGTCGTCGCGGCCGTGGCCGCGGATGTCGACGGCCTCTCCGTCGGCGACGAAGTCTTCGGCCTCCTTCGCTTTCCCACTCTGGAGGGCAGCGCGTATGCCGAGTACGTCGCCGCGCCCGCCCTGGACCTCGCCCGCAAGCCGGCTCGCGTCGATCACGTGCACGCCGCCGGGGCGCCCATGGCCGGGCTCACCGCGTGGCAGTTCCTGATCGAGCTCGGACACGATCACCCCACGCCCTTCCAAGCGGCGCCGCATCGCCCGATGACACTGAACGCTGAGACGACGATGCTCATCAACGGCGCCGCCGGCGGCGTGGGGCACTTCGCGCTGCAGCTGGCGAAGGGGAAAGGTGCCCGCGTTGTCGCGGTGGCATCGGGCGCGCATGAGTCGTTCCTGCGCGAGCTCGGCGCCGACGAGTTCATCGACTACACCAAGAGCCGTCCCGAGGAACTCGTACACGACCTTGATCTCGTGCTCGATGCCGTCGGTGGTCGCGACAGCAGTCGTTTCCTGCGTACGCTCAAGCGCGGCGGCGCATTGTACCCGGTGCTCCCCGGCGACTTCGATGACGAGGAGACCGCGAAGCTGGGCGTCACGGTCTCGGGCACCCAGGTCCGCTCGAACGGCGCGCAGCTCGCCGAACTGGGACGCTTGCTCGACGCGGGCACGGTTCGCGTCGCGATCGACAGCACGTTCCCGCTCGCGGATGCCCGGGCGGCACACGAGCGCGCCGCCCGAGGGCACATCCAAGGCAAGATCGTGCTCACGGTCGCCTAGGGACGAGTCCGACGAGGCCGGTGTGGGACGCGCGACGCTGTACCGGCATTTCCCGACGCGGGAGTCCCTGCTGCGCGGTGTGGCCGAGGTCGGGATGGCCGAACTCGTGGCGGCCTTCGCGGCCGCGAACCTCGAGGAGCTTCCGGCCGACCGGGCGATCACCAGGATCATCGCTGTGTACCTGCGTAACGGCGCCAAATACGCGGCGGTGATCGGCCGGGCCGACCAGTTCTGCGACCATGACGCCATCGAGCGCACGGTCAGGCCCATCCGCGAGGTCATCGCTCGCGGCATCAGCGACAAGGTGCTCCGCGACGACCTGCGCCCCGACGCCGTGCTGGCCATGTTCTCCGCGATCATGGAACGTGCCCTCTGGCTGACCCTCGGCCAGGCCATGACACCCGAGGAAGCCACCGAGACCGCTGTGACGATTTTCCTCAACGGCGCACGCAAGCCCGAGTAGGTCCGCGTTCGTGATCATTGCCCGCAGGCGGGCTCGTGTGACGGGAGCGGGGGAAGGGCGACCGGAGAGGGGCGCAACCCCTCGGTGAGCAGGGCGAAGTAGCGTCTGCGGCCGGCTCCCGCCGGATCCCCGGGATGTACGGTGGCCATGGTCATGACGATGACCGCCACCACATCCCGGACCTCCAGCTCCGGGCGCACCGCTCTCGCGTCGATGGCACGGCGCAGCAGCGGCTCCAGCGAGCCCAGGAAGCGCTGGCCGGTCTCGGCGGCGAACGCCTGGAATTCCAGGGCGAGCGAGTGGATCGCCCGCCGTCGCACGAGCACCTCGTCGAGCAGCGCCACCGCGTCGGTGGTGGACACCGCCGCCGGGATCGGGATCACTTGGTCGGCGGCGGCCACCGCCTTCTGCGCGTAGCCGGTCAGTCGCGTGCGACTCGTTATGAGATGTGAATGTCTCATTATGAATGGCCTAGGGCATCGTTCCCGGTCTCAGCGGCTCACCGTGGTCTCCCACTCCATGCGCGACAGCTTCTCGGGATTGCGTACGGCGTAGAGCCCGGTGATGAGGCCGCCGTCGATGCGTACCGTCACGACGGTGTCGATCATGCCGTCGAGCCGGACGATCAGTGCCGGGTGGCCGTTGACCTGTGCCGGCTGCAGCGACGCCACGGGGGTGAGGTTGCCCAGCAGCTGGGCCACCTGGTCGGCCCCCACGACGGGCGCCAGCGCGGCCTGCTTGAGTCCGCCGCCATCTGCCAGGAGGACGACGTCCGGCGCGAGGATGTCGAGCAGGCGCTGCAGATCGCCTGTTTCGATCGCCCTCTGGAACGCCTTGATCGCCGCTCGGGTCTCGGTCGGGGAGACGACGTCGCGTGGCCGGCGCGCGGCGACGTGTCCCCGTGCCCGGTGGGCGATCTGGCGGACCGCGGCCGGGCTCTTGCCGACGGCGTCGGCGATCTCGTCGTAGTCCAGATCGAACACCTCGCGCAGGACGAACACCGCCCGCTCGGTCGGCTGAAGCGTCTCCAGCACCAGCAGCATCGCCGTCGAGACGCTGTCGGCCAACTCGACGTCCTCGGCGATGTCGGGCGCGGTCAGCAGCGGCTCGGGCAGCCAGGGGCCGACGTAGGACTCCTTGCGCCGGCCGAGCGTACGCAGCCGTTTCAGTGCCTGCCGGGTGGTGATCCGGACCAGGTAGGCGCGCTGATCCCGCACCGTGCCGAGGTCGACGCCCGCCCACAGCAACCACGTCTCCTGCAGCACGTCCTCGGCGTCGGCGGCCGAGCCGAGCATCTCGTAGGCGACCGTGAAGAGCAGGTTGCGGTGGGTGAGGAACGCCTCGGTGGCGGGGTCCACGTGGCTGTCACGAGCGAGGGGCCCTGCCGTGTCCGTCGGTTTCTCGTTGCGTTCGCTCATCGCTGGTTCCTGCCTGTTCGTTCTCGACCGTGCCACGTATGAGATCCCGGTCCCCACCGCTTTGTGACACCCGGGATCGGTGATGCACGTCACATCGCCGCGCTGTCACAAGGATCGGGTCGCCGGGATCTCTTGTTCGCCAGGACGCCGCGCCAACGATCGACGCGGCCCGCACCACCACGAATGAGGACCACATCATGGAACAGCGTATGGATCTGATGGCCAACGAGCTCGGCGCCAAGATCGCCAAGCGGATCTACAACGTCGCCCTGGCGATCCAGCAGTCGTCGCTCCCCCAGTCCATCCAGGACCTGGTGATGCTGCGCGCCAGCCAGATCAACGGCTGCGGTTTCTGCGTCGACTACCACACCAAGGACGCCACGGCCGCCGGGGAGAGCGCGGTCCGGCTCCACCTGGTCGCCGCCTGGCGCGAGTCCACCGTGTTCACCGAGGCCGAGCAGGCCGCGCTGGCGCTCACCGAGGAGGGTACCCGGCTCGCCGACACCCACCACGGCGTGTCCGACGACACCTGGGCCCGGGTGCGCAAGCACTACGACGACGACCAGATCGTCGCGCTGGTCTCCGTGATCGCCATGATCAACGCCAACAACCGGCTCAACGTGATCGTGCGCAACCCGGGGGGCTCCTACCAGCCCGGCATGTTCGACGGCATGGCGAACTGACCGGCAGACCAATCCCCGCCGGCCCGGGATCCCCTCCATCCGGGCCGGCCACCGCCCCCTCCAGGGCGACTATCTCCGAAGGAATGTCATGAGTCTTGAAACCCTTCGCCGTGACTTCGGCGGCGACATCATCGAACCGGGCGCGGCCGAGTACCCATCGGCCGGCCGCTCGATATTGGCCTCCGGCAGCCCGGCCTACGTTCTGCGGCCCAAGAGCGTCGAGGACGTCCAAGCGGGTGTCAGATTCGCCGCCGGCGCGGGGCTTTCGCTGTCCGTACGAGGCGGCGGCCACAGCTTCGCGGGGTTCGGCACCCTCGACGACGGCGTCGTGATCGACCTTGGCAAGCTCGCGGACGTCGAGGTCATCGACAAGGACCGCCATCTCGTACGGATCGGCGGCGGCGCCACCTGGGGTCAGGTCGTGGCCGCCCTGGCCCCGCACGGCCTGGCGATCTCCTCGGGCGACACCAAGGGCGTCGGTGTCGGTGGGCTGACGTTGACCGGTGGCATCGGCTGGAAGGTCAGGAAGTACGGCCTCGCGCTGGACAACCTGGTCACCGTGGAGGTGGTCACGGCCGGCGGAGAGGTCGTCCAGGCGAGCGAGGAGGAGAACCCGGAGCTGTTCTGGGCGATTCGCGGTGGCGGCGGCAATTTCGGGATCGTGACCGCCTTCGCGTTCGCGGCCCACCCGACGACGGACATCTTCTACGGCAAGATCAGCTTCCCGGCGTCGGAGGCGGCCGTCGTGCTCCAGGGCTGGGCGGACCACCTCCGTACCGCGCCCGAAGAGCTCACCTCCGTCGTGGAGTTCGCCAATCCCTTCGCGGGCGGGCCCGAAGCGCCGGTCGAGATCCGCCTCGCCTTCGACGGCGATGACCCGGATCTCGCGGCGCGGGCCATCGACCCGCTCCGGCGGCTCGGCACGGTGATCGCCGACGACGTGGCGTTGAGGCCCTATGCGGACGCGCTGGTGGACGGCGCCACCCCGCCGCCGGGTATCCAGCTGGTGACCCGGAGCGCATTCGTCGACAAGGCATCGGTGCCCGAGCTCCTTCGGACCCTGGTCGAGGTCGGGGCAGCGCAGGGGTCGCCGTTCATCGCCGTTCGCAGCGTCGGCGGCGCGGTCTCCCGGGTCCCCGACGATGCCACGGCCTACGCGCATCGCCAGGCGGAGTTGATGATCGTGACCACAATCCTGGGGCCGCAGCCGGTCGTCGAGGCCGCGCGTCCCGCTCTGGACGCGATCTGGGCGAGACTCGCACCCCACGTCAACGGCGCCTACGCCAACTTCCTCACCTCTGCCACCGAGGAGGATGTCGCCGCGATCTATCCCACGCGGACCTACGAGCGGCTCGCCGCGGTCAAGCGTCACTACGACCCCGGCAACCTGTTCGCCCGCAACCACAACGTCCGGCCGCAGTAGGCCCTGCACCAGTACATCCGGTGAGCAGGTGGCGGGGGCGTACCCCCGCCTACTGCCATACCGACGCAGATCAACCTGCCGAAGAGGGGGGTGTGAAGGACAGGAGGTCGCCGGGCTGGCAGCCGAGGACCTCGCAGATCTTGCTCAGCGTCGAGAACCGGATCGCCTTGGCGCGGTCGTTCTTGAGGATCGACAGGTTCACGTTGGTGATCCCCACCCTGTCGGCCAGCTCCACCACCGTCATCCCGCGCTCTTCGAGCAGCCGGTCAAGGTGCACCTCGATGGCGTGGTCGGGGTTTTCAGCGGGCGGCATCAGACAGTTCCTTGGAGTTCCTCGCGCATGTACGTGCCGACGCGGACGACCTTGGACATCACGACGAGTCCGAGCCCGGCGATCAGGTACGCCCATGGGACGGCCCAGCCGTGCAGGGCCATCGCTCCCACCTCCCCGACAGTACCGGCCACCATCGACAGGGCCAGGCCGGTCTCGATGACGGTGGTGGAGATCGAGGTGGCGAGCGTGCCCGCGATGAGGAACAGGCCCAGGAACCGCAGCCTGCGAACGACCGCCTCGTCGAAGCCGTTGTCGCGTCGTGCGGCCGCTATCAGGCGGTCGAGCAGGAAGAACGCGGCGAGCAGCACCAGCGGGGTGGCGAAGCGCGAACTCTGGTACGCCAGCTGCGTGACAAAGCCGGGGTCGTTCTTGCAGATCTGCGGCAGATCGTAGGCGAACTCGACCCCCTTCTTCACGGGATAGGGGTTGTCGTAGACGGTGCCGCTCACGTCCACGGTCTTCCGTTGTGCGGGGTTGTCGAGAATGCTGCCCTCCACGGAAAGCAGGCCCGGTGACGGCATGCACACCGCATGCCCTGATCGGCCGCTTCACCGTGCGGGTGTGCCCGTTGTCCTTGTGGGGAACTCTTCGATACCGAGTACGCGCAGCAGCTCCAGCCGCTCGCGGGTCTCGGCGTCCGCCGGGGTGAGCACCAGCAGCTGCTGCCCCTGGTCGGGAGTGACCAGGGTCTCGCAGTCCATCACCAGGCGCCCCACCCGCGGGTGCAGCATGGTCTTGCGGTCGGCGCGCCGGACCGCCACCTCGTGTTCGGCCCAGAGCCGCCGGAAGTCGGCGCTCGCGGCCCGCAAACGGTCGAGGAGCCCGGCGACCGTGGGGTCGCCGGACCGGCGGCCGGCGGTCGCCCGCAGGTCGGCCACGAGCTGGCGGGAGTGATGTTCCTGCTCCTCGGGCGGGCAGATGGCGCGCGCGGCGGGCTCGGTGAACCAGCGGTATGCGACGTAGCGCCGGTCGCCGGAGAAGCCGGTGTGCTCGCCCATCAGCAGGACGTCCGCCCGGTTCTGGGCGAGGACCTCACCCAGGTCGGACAGCACCAGGGCCGGGGTGTCGCCGAGCAGGTCGAGCATGCGCATCAGGCCGGCGCGGGCCAGGCGGGCCACCCCGTCGGCGGGCGGCGGCCGGTGGCCGGCCAGGTGGAACAGGTGGTCGCGCTCATCGTCGGACAAGCGCAACGCGCGGGCCAGCGCGCCGAGCAGCTGGGTCGAGGGCTGACTGCTGCGGCCCTGCTCGAGGCGTACGACATAGTCCACCGACATGCCCGCGAGCATCGCCACCTCCTCCCGGCGCAGGCCGGCCGCGCGGCGGCGAGGGCCGTCGGCGAGGCCCACCTCGGCCGGGCGGATCGCCTCGCGGCGGCGGCGCAGGAAGTCGGCGAGCTGCTCACGTTGCATGCCCTCATGGTCTCTCACGGCCGGTGAGCCCATCCAGGGAGCGGCTCTCCCACGATGAACGCTCCGCTCCCGCCCGTCCCGGCCCAGGCCCAAGGTTGGGGGGGACGACATCGAGAACGAGGGAGAACACGATGCAGATGCGAACCCTGGGCCGCACCGGACCGGCCGTTTCCGCGCTGGGCCTGGGTGCGATGGGCATGTCGGGTGCTTACGGCACGGCCGACCGCGCGGAGAGCATCGCCACCGTGCACGCCGCGCTGGAGGGCGGCGTCACGCTGATCGACACCGGCGACTTCTACGCCATGGGCCACAACGAGTTGCTGCTCGCTGAGGCGCTGGCCGGCCGGGATCGCGACAGCTACGCGCTGAGCGTCAAGTTCGGCATGCTGCGGGGGCCGGGCCACGAGTTCGGCGGGCATGACTGCCGTCCCGAGGCGGTGAAGAACTTCCTGGCGTACTCGCTGACCCGGCTGGGCACCGACCACATCGACATCTACCGTCCCGCCCGGCTGGACCCGGCGGTGCCGATCGAGGAGACGGTAGGCGCGATCAAGGAGATGATCGACGCCGGATACGTGCGGCACATCGGCCTCTCAGAGGTCGACGCGGCGACGATCCGCCGGGCGCACGCCGTGCACCCGATCGCCGACCTGCAGATCGAGTACTCGCTGATCTCCCGCGCGGTGGAGGCGGACGTGCTGCCCACACTGCGGGAGCTCGGCATCGGCCTGACCGCGTACGGCGTCCTCGGCCGCGGCCTCATCTCCGGGCACTGGAGCGCCGGCCACACCGCCGGCCCCGGCGACAGCCGCGGCTTCAGCCCGAGGTTCTCCGGCGAGAACGTGGAACACAACCTCGCCCTCGTGGCGGCCCTGCGCCGGGTCGCCGAGGCGAAGGGCCGCACCGTCGCCCAGCTGGTCATCGCCTGGGTGGCCGCACAGGGCCAGGACATCGTGCCGCTGGTCGGCGCTCGCACCCGCGAGCGGCTGACCGAGGCGCTGCCCGCGATGGATGTGCACCTCACCGCGGACGACCTCGCCGAGATCGAGAAGGCGGTGCCGCCGGGCTCGGCCCGTGGCGACCGGTATCCGTCCGCGTTCATGTCCCACCTCGGCGTGGGCAACTGAGTCCGGCCAGAACGGTGCCGACGAAGGCCATCATGAACGTGAGGGCCAGAGGCGCGCGACCACCAGCGCCGTCCCCGCCGCCGCGGCCGTCACCAGCCAGATCATGAACGTCGGGTAGAGGTAGACCACCTGGATCCAGGCGATGTCGCTGCCTCGGGCGAGCACCCGGAAGACCGGGGCGATGGCCGTACACAGGATGAGCGGCAACAAGTACGGCAGCAGCCGCCATCGCTGCCAGCCCGTCCGGCGGGCGGCCCAGCGCCGGGAGCGGGCGATGCCGCGCACCGCCAGCGCGACGGTCGCCAGCGTCAGCAGCGTGAACACCAGGTCGGTGGCCAGGAAGGGAGAGGAGGGCGCGTCCGGCTGCCGGCCCTCGATCAGGGCGACCAGGCCGTCCATGAGCGCGGCGCTGTCGGCGAAGGCCATGCCGGTGTTGGCCATGACCGCCACGCCGTAACCGGACTCGGGCATCAGCAGTTGCTGGGCGGTGGAGGTGAACAGGTCGCCGCTGTGGCGTACGACGGGGGTGCCGCCCGCGGTCCGGTCGAGCTCCCAGCCGAGGGCGTAGTCGGGGTTCTGGGCGGAGGGTGTGCGCGCCTCCTTGATGCTCGCGGGAGACAGGATGCCGCTGCCGCTGTTCTGGGCGATCAGCCAGCGGGCCATGTCGTTGGCGCTGCTGAGCACGCCGCCGGAGCCGTTGCCGAACCCGGGCGGCTCCGGCACGGCGATCGCCTGGCCGAGCAGATAGAGGTGACCCCGGGCGCTGCCCGGCAGGTCCCGATCGGTGTCGATCGTGCTGCTGTTGCGCATGCCGAGCGGCGTGAACACGTGCGTCTTGAGGTAGCCCGCGAACGGCTCGCCGCTCACCACCTCGACCAGCCGGGCGGCGACCTGGTAGTTCGTGTTGTGGTAGCTGTAGGCGGTGCCCGGCTTCGAGGCGAGCCGCGCGTCTTTGAGCCGGCTCACCGAGCCCTGGAGGGTGTCGGGCTGGGGCAGGCTCTTCTCGTGGAAGGCCGAGTCGGCCATGCCCGACGTCTGGTTGAGCAGCTGGCGCACCGTGATGTCGGCCGCCCGGGGATCGGCCATCTGGAACTCGGGCAGATAACCGCGAACCGGCTTGTCGAGCTCGACCTGGCCTTTCTCCACCAGCTGCAGGACGGCCAGCGAGGTGAAGGACTTGCTGAGCGACGCGAGCGCCATGGGGGTGTCGGCGGTCACGGGCTCGCCTGTCGCGGTCCGGCCGTAGCCCGCGGCGTGGACGACCTGCGTCCCCTTGGTGACCACCACCGCCACACCCGGCAATCCGGTCGCTTCACGATATTGGGCGATGAACCCATCGATCAAGGCGGGGGTTGGTGGGGCGGGAGGCGCGGGAAGTACGGCCAGGAAGAGCGCCGCGAGAGTGTTCAGAAGCACCCGTCAACGCTAGGGATCGCGCCCGCCACGGCACATCGCGGAAACCCTCATCATCCTTTACGGAAAACCGCCATCAGATCCCTTGGATCTCACCGGCCTGGCCCGGTTCGGCGAAGGAGAGCAGCCTGGCCGCTTCCTCCCGGATCTCCTGGGCCTGCCCCGGCGACACCGGCGCGAACATCTCGACGCTCACCACCCGCTTGTCCCGCTTCCACACCCCTCGTACGAACCCGTCGACGAGGACCGTGCCGAGCACCTGCCCGTTGATCGTGATGACGCGCTTGCGGTGTTCGTCGGAGATGATCCGCGTGCGGTCGGCATGGCTGAGCAGCAGGTTGTCGAACGGCGCCAGCAGCCGCACCGGCGCCTCCACCTCCGGGCCCGGCCGAGGCGCGTCCGGCAGGTCGAACAGCCCCCTGTCCAGCTCGACCAGCCGCGCACGCAGCCGTTCGACCACCTCGCGCAGCCCGGTCAGCCCCGACCACGCCTGTACGTCGGCCACGGTCGCGGGCCCGAACGCGGCCAGGTAGCGCACGACCAGGTCCTCCAGCGCCGGGGAGGGATGCAGCTCGCGGCCCAGCCACGACTCGGCCGTCGCGTACGCGGTCTGCCCGGCCTTGCCCCACACCGCCCTGGGCGGTACCTGCACCAGCGGCGCCAGGAGGCGCACGACCTGCGCCAGGTCGGCGGCGTTCGTGCCGGGGAAGCGCCCGGCCAGCAGGGTCCCGAGCTTGGCCGCGGTGAGGGGGCCGCCGGTCAGCGCCTCGCGGCCCGCCTCGACGACCGCCGCCAGGTCCAGGCTCGCCAGCTGCCGGCCGTACCCGCTGTGCAGGTACTTGGTGAGCTGCGGCTGCGTCAGCGGCCGTAACGTCAGGCAGTCGGCGGCGCTGACCAGGTGGACGGTGCCGCGCATGAGCACGATCCGTACCGCCTCACGCCCGGTCAGCAGCCCCGCCAGCTCCTCGGGACGGAACCCCGCAAGGCGCGACCAGAGCCCGAAGTACGGCGGGAACGGCGCCTGCGCCTGCAGACCGACCAGGTGCTCCACCGCCTGTATCGCCGGCATGGCGTGCCGCTGGAGCAGGAGTTGCCTGGCCAGCGTGGCCCGGTTGAGCTCCCTGGCAGTGATCATCGGGCCATCCCGTCCAGCAGGTTCTTGGGCATCAGGCGATCATACGGTGGGATCGCTGAGGAACTCCCGCAGCACCGGGGCGAGCACCTGCGGATCCACGTCGTGCGTCTGGCCCGCCAGCGTGCGGTGCCGCCCTTCCGGAAGCGCGTCGGCCAGGCGCCGCGCCATGTCGCGCAGCCACGCCGGACTGGCGCCGCCGTCGGCCACCAGGACGGGCACGCCCACCTTGGCCGCCAGTTCGACGGGCAACGCGCCGCCCGTGGAGCCGTTGCCCATGACGGCCGCGTCGTAGGCGAGAGTGGGCGCCAGCGCCTCCAGCGCGGGCCACATCGGCGCGCCCCGCATCCGGCCGATCAGCTCCGCCGGCAGCCCCACCGTGGTCATGAACAGCGCGACCGCGTCCCCACGCCGCCCCGCGATCAGCAACGCGGTCAGCTCGGCCGCATAGGCGCGGGCCCGCGCCAGCCGGTCCGCCTCGTCGGGACTGTAGGGCGGCTCGAACAGCGCCAGCCTGGTGATCGCCACCCCCTGAGCGGCCGCCCGCAGCGCCAGCGCCGCCCCCGAGGACATGCCGTACGCCGCCGCGGCCCCGCCGGCCTCGGCGATGACCGCCGCCAGGTCCTCCACCTCGCGCTCGACCTGGTACGGCGCCGTGTCGCCGCTGTCTCCCCGCCCGCGCCGGTCATAGGTGAAGACGGTGAAGTACGGCGCCAGCAGCGCGGCCAGCGGCGCACCCGTCGAGCGGTCGCAGAGCGCGCCGCTCACATAGATCAGCGCCGGGCCGCTGCCCGAGCGGTCGTACGCGATGCGGGTGCCGTCGGCTGAGAGCACGGTGTGCATGAGACTCCTTCTTTCCCTGGCCGGTCATCTCGCCTCACCGACGAACGGGACGAGCCGGAACCGACACCCGCCTCCCCTCAGCTGACCTCGGCCAGCCGTCCGGCCAGATAGCGGCGTTCGGAGTCGTTGGCGGCCAGGTCGAGCGCCTGCCGGTAGGCGTCGGCCGCCTCGCCGTCGCGGCCCAGACGTCGCAGCAGGTCGGCGCGCGTCGCCGGCAGCAGGTGGTAGCCGTCCAGCTCGCCCGACTCCGCCAAGCCGTCCACCAGCGCCAGCCCCGCCTGGGGGCCCTCGGCCATGCCCACGGCCACCGCCCGGTTCAGGCGTACCACCGGTGAGGGGACCAGTTGGGCGAGCCGGTCGTACAGGGCGACGATCTGCGCCCAGTCGGTGTCGGCGGCCTTGGCCGCGGTCGCGTGGCAGGCCGCGATGGCCGCCTGGACCTGGTAGGCGCCGGGACGGCCTTCGAGCAGCGCCCGCTCCAGGATCTCGGCGCCCTCGGCGATCTCGCCGGTGTCCCAGCGGCCGCGGTCCTGGTGTTCGAGGGTCACCAGCACACCGGCGGCGTCCACCCGCGTGGCCCGCCGGGCGTCGTGCAGCACGCCCGCGCGATCTCGGCCGTCGTCAGCCCGGCCAGCGTACGCAG
The DNA here is from genome assembly GCF_040648335.1 of Nonomuraea sp. NPDC049158. Taxonomy (NCBI): domain Bacteria; kingdom Bacillati; phylum Actinomycetota; class Actinomycetes; order Streptosporangiales; family Streptosporangiaceae; genus Nonomuraea; species Nonomuraea sp. NPDC049158. The sequence continues at coordinate 99,007 of NZ_JBEZDM010000019.1, read as the reverse complement.
GGTCAGCGCCACCTGCGCCTCCAGAGCGAGCGCGGGATGGCAGCAGGTGAACATCAACCGCAGCCGGTCATCACCCACCCCGCTCTCGTCGCCATTCCCCTCGCCGTCCCGGGCGTCGAGCAGCGCCAGCTGCCGCAGCTTCTCGGCCCCGACGGTGTCGCGGCGCAGCCGGTCGAGCGCGCGGTTGCGGGCCGTCGTGGTCAGCCACGCGCCCGGCCGCCGCGGCACTCCGTCGCGCGGCCACCGTTCGAGGGCCGCGGCGAAGGCGTCCTGCGCGCACTCCTCGGCCAGGTCCCAGTCGCCGGTCATCCGGATGAGCGTGGCGACGACCTGCCCCCACTCCTGCCGGAACGCGGCCGCGACCGCCACAGTGACCTGGCCCGTCATGGTTGCCAGACCGGTCTGATCTCGATCTGTCCCACGCGCGCCCACGGATGGGCGGCGGCCAGCTCGATGGCCTCGTCGAGGTCGGCGCAGTCGATCACGCTGAACCCGCCGATCTGGTCCTTCGTCTCGGCGAACGGCCCGTCGGTCAGCAGGACCTCCTCCTGGCGTACGCGCAAGGTCGTCGCGTCGCTGCTGGGCCGCAGCCCCAGCGCGCCCCGCAGGATCCCGCGGCGCTCCATGTCCTCGGTCCAGCCGCCGCAGCCGACCATGTCCGGATCCTGCCCGGCGACCGTCTCATCGGACACGTCGCTGCACAACATCAGCACGTAACGCACCGGTCCTCCTCACCAGTTGCCCGCCGGTCTCAGTCTGCCAAGATCCCCGGTGGGCGGTACGGCGAGGCGGCGGTCCGAGGTCGTTCTGTAAGGTCAGGCATCGATCTTGAGCATGAAGGGACCTCTTCAGATGAGCGACTCGCCCCGAACCCCGCAGCAGCGCAAGCAGGACACCCTCGACCGGCTCGCCCATGACGTCGACGCCTGGGTGGCCACGGCCGACGGCCAAGGCGGGACGCCTTACATGGTGCCGCTGTCCTTCCTCTGGGACGGCGCCACCCTGCTCATCTCCACCCCGGCCACCAGTCCCACCAGCCGCAACCTTCAAGCCACCGGCAAGGTCCGGCTCGGCATCGGCCCGACCCGCGATGTGGTCCTCATCGAGGGAAGCGTCCAGGCGGTCCCGGCCGGCGAGCTCTCCGACCAGCTCGGTGACGCCTTCGCCGCCAAGACCGGCTTCGACCCGCGCCGGCTCAGCAGCCCCTACCTCTATTTCCGGATCCAGCCCCAGCGGCTGCAGGCCTGGCGCGAGGCCGACGAACTGGAGGGCCGCGACCTCATGCGCGACGGACACTGGCTCGCCTGACGCGCGGCTAACGCCCGGGGCCGGGCAGGACGCGTTCGACCACGTCGGTGACCAGGTCGTGGATCTGGCTCTCGGGAAAGACGTCGGGCAGCGTGAGCCGTTCGAGGATCAGCCAGTTGAGGGCCAGGTAGAGCAGGACCACGGTGGTCGCGTCGCCGGGCAGGCCGGACTCCGTGTGGTAGGTGATGTTGGCGTCGACGTCGGCGCGGATGCGCTCGGTGAGCAGGCGGCGCAGCTCGGGGCGGCGGGTGGCCTCCAGGCGGAGTTCGAGCAGGGCCAGGTAGCCGGAGCGGAATTGACTGATCCGCTCCACCAGGTCGTGCATGAGCTCGGTGACCCGGTCGCGGTCGCGCGGTCCCTCCAGCGCGCTGGCCACCATCGTGGCCTCGGGCTCCAGCCGTTCGTAGAAGCGGTGACCGACCTGGGTGAGCAGGTCGTCGCGGTTGTCGAAGTAGTTGGAGGCCGTGCCGTTGGGCACCTGCGCCTCGACGTCAACGGCACGGAAGGTCAGCCCGCGCGCCCCTTCGCGGGCCAGTACCTCGATGGCGGCGTCAAGGAGCGCCGCCCGTCGTGCCGGGTTCTGCCGCATGCGTATCTCCTGGATCGGAATTCAAACCACTCTAAGCATAGTACTCTGCTGGAGATACGTGAATTTCGTTCACCTGAATTCGAGAACGGTACCCAGATATAACGAGGACCGTGACTCGCATGCATTCGCCCAGCACGCCGCCCGGCTGGTTCATCGCCCGGCTTCATCTCGGGGACGAGCGGGGGGTCGCGGCGGCCGCCGCCGTCGTCAACGCCGCTCTCGGCCACGGCGTGCTCACCGTCGACCGGCTCCTGCGGCACATGCGCGATGACGACAGGGTGCAGTTCCTGGCGGCCTTCCCGCAGGGGTCGATGACGCCGGTGGGCGCGGCCCTGGCCCAGGTGATCGACGATGAGGAATATCGCGCGTTCACCGCCCCGATGCCGCACGGGATCCTGTCCCCCGCGCCGCCGTCCGCCGACGGCCGCCGGGTCGGCATCCTGAGCACCATGGCCGTGGTGCCGTCGATGCGTCGTCGTGGCCTCGGCACCGCCTTCGCCGAGCAGCGCACCGCCTGGTTGAGGGAGCGGTGCACCGAGGCGTACGCGATGGTGTGGCTACGCGACCGGCCGGGACGTGCCGACGGGGTGCTGAAGGCGGCCGGCTGGGAGCCGGTGACCACCGTCCACCGATACTGGGAACAGGCCTCGGTGGTGGGCGACTGCCACTGTCACCGGTGCGGCTCGCCCTGCCGCTGCGACGGCCTGCTGATGCGCCTGCCCGCCGAGCGCATCCGCGCAGACGTCGACGCCGACAGCGCCTTCCATCCGCAGATGGGCCTGCCCGGCGACGCCACCGGGGCTAGCGGCCACCGGTGAAGGGCGGCTCGCCTTCCTTGAGCGGACGGAAGCGCAGCGCCGACCAGACCTCGTCCACCGCGACCTGCCCGTTCGGCCGCAGGTCGTACTCGGCGGCGATGGGCCAGAGCGTGTCGCGGTTGATGTCGGCCTTGTTGCCCTTCGGGTAGGCCACCCACAAGGCCGTAGGCCGGGACAGCCGATCGCGGTGCTCGTTGAGGAGCCGCCGGACCGCGGCGGCGTCGGTGGCGAACAGCACCGCGACGCCCGCCTCGCTCAGGTCCTCGACGTGCCGCGCGCCCTCGGGCAGCGGCTCGACGAGCGGACGGTGCTCGTCGTCGGAGATCCAGACGGCGGTACGCGGCTTGACGAGCAGCTTGTCGGCGACGGTCTTGGCGGCCATGTCACGCCCTGCCGTAGGTGAGGGAGAGGACGCCGGTGCTGAGCGTCCTGGAGTCGGCCAGCTGCAGCGGGATCTGCCCGGTGCCCTCCTCGAACAGGCGCTTGCCGGCGCCGACCACGATCGGGTGGACCAGCAGACGCAGCTCGTCGAGCAGGCCGTCGGCCAGCAGCGACCGGACCAGGGCGGCGCTGCCGGTGATGCCGATGTCCTTGCCGGGCTGCTGCTTGAGCTCGGTCAGCCCGGCCACGACGTCGCCCTTGATGATCGTCGTGTTCTGCCACTCGGCGGTGTCGAGGGTGTTGGTGACGACGTACTTGGGGGTGTTGTTCATGCGGTCGGCGAAGGGGTTGTCGGCCGGGTCCTGGTGCGGCCAGTGGGCGGCGAACTCCTGGTAGGTCCGCCGCCCGAGGAGCATGACGTCGGCCTGCTCCATCTGCGACCCGACGATCTCCCCCATCTCATCGTTGAAGTAGGGGAAGTGCCACTTCTCCGGGGACTCCACGACGCCGTCCAGGGAGATGAACAGGCCCGCCACGATCTTTCTCATCGCTGTGCTCCTTGTCTGAGGTGCCCTCAGCCTCGCACCGAAAAATATAATTGTCAAGACTCCTGCAATGGTCGGCCGTTTAATCGATGGAGGCGCTTTCTTGCCGCTTGTACTGTGACTTCAGCCACAAGGGGGGAGGGATCATGCGCGTGCACTATCCGCGTACCCCTCACCTGCCCTGGTCGCCTGGCGTGACGCCGGACGACGTTCGCGCGGGAGATCTGTCCGGGCTGCGCGGGCGCGAGGTCGTGGTCACGGAGAAGCTCGACGGAGAGAACACCACCCTCTATACGGACGGGATGCACGCCCGGTCGCTGGACTCGGCCCACCATCCCTCCCGAGCGTGGGTCAAAGCGCTGCAAGGGCGGATCGGTGGACGGATCCCGGCGGGGTGGCGGGTGTGCGGGGAGAACATGTACGCCCGGCACTCCCTCGCCTACCAGGAGCTGGACAGCTGGTTCTACGGCTTCTCGGTGTGGGACGACGATCGATGCCTGGACTGGGACCGCACGGTCGCCTTCCTGCGCGGCCTGGGGATTCCGGTCCCGCCGGTGCTGTGGCGCGGGGTCTTCGACGAGCGGGCGCTGCGCGGGCTGCGGCTGAACGCGGAGCGGCAAGAGGGCTACGTGGTGCGGGCCGTCGACGGGTTCGGGCGGGCGGAGTTCGCGGGGCGGGTGGCCAAGTGGGTGCGCCGGGAGCACGTCCAGACCAGCACGCACTGGATGCACGCGACCGTCGTACCGAACGCTCTTGGCCCAGGAGCTGCGTTGTGGTCGGTGCGCTCGGGCGCGGACTGCGATGTGAACGCCCTGCTGACCTCGGTGGACCTCGCCCCAGCCGAAGCAGGGCACGGCGCGGTGGCCGAGGTGTCGGCCCGGCTGGACGCGATCGGCCGGCGCGGGGACGCTCGGCTGGCGGGTGTGCTGGCCACGGCGCTGCACTCCGTACCGCGGGCCCGGTTGGCGGCCCGGCTGGTCAGGCCGCTGGGCATGCGGCTGGCGCGGCGGGTCGCGGACCTGACCGGGCTGCACGGCGCGCTGCGCCGGCCCTACCCGGACGAGGAGCGGCGGGCCGGGCTGGGGCGCATGGCGTTGGCCGCAGACCTGGGTGTGCTGCACGCCGTGGCGGCGGCCACGCTGGCGGGTCGGGTGGACGATGAGGCCGACCATGAGCGTGAGCAGGTCGAATGGTCGGCGCTGTACGCCGAGGACGCCGGGCTGCTCGGGCCGGATCCGTTGCAGCCGATTCGGGCCGGTCTGCGCGCGGCCCTGACCGGGCTCGGCGGGGAGGCGGCCGAGCGCTGCTGGGCGGAGGCGCGCGACGCCTGGGCCAAGGGAAGGGTCACCACGGTTGAGGAGGCCGTGGCGGCGACCTGGCGGTGGCGGTCGGGGCGATTCCCCCGGCTGGTGCATCTGGTCGGGCCGTCAGGCAGCGGGAAGAGCACGTTCGCGGCTGGTCTGACGAAAATGGCTGGTCCGCCAGAGACCGCCGGTCTGCCAGGGACAGCCGGTCTGACGGAGATCGACGCGTACCTGTCGCTGGACGATCTCCGTGCGGCTAGAGGCTCGCGGGCGAACCAGCGGGCCAACCGGGAAGTGCTCGGCGAGGGACTGGACCGCCTCGATGCCGCCCTGGCGGCCGGTGGCACCGTGGTATGGGACGCCACCTCGCTCAATCAGCACCAGCGTTCCCTGGTCCACGCCGTGGCGCGACGCCGCGCCGCGCTGACGACGCACGTGGTCGCGCTGGTGGAGGAGGACGAACTGCACCGGCGCAACGCCCGCCGCGCCCATCCGGTGCCGCCGCACGTGCTGGACGATCAGATGCGCCGGTACGTCCCGCCGTATCCCGGCCATGCCCATCACACCTGGTACGTCGGCGCCTCCGGAACCGTCGATGACGTGGACGGCGCCTTGGAGGGGGAAGAGGCGTGATGCGTACCAGCGAGGAGATCTACCACTGGGTCCGCTGGGACCCCCGCTTCGACCCCTCACGTTTCGTGCTCGGCGTCGGCCAGCGGGACGCCGCCCCAAAGCGCATCCCGCTGCCCACCTTCGTGCCCGGCGGCGACGTCCCGTGGCATCGGGTGCTGTTCGTCGAGGCGGACGGCGAGCTGATCTGGGACCGCGCCACCGGACTGGACCGGATCGACAGCTGCGACGCGGGCCGGGTACGCGCCCCGCGCCGCCTGCGTGCGCCCGTCTTCAGCGTCAGAACCCCGCACACCTGGGACCCGGCCGCCGGCTGGCGGCCCAGCACGGGCCAGGAAGCGGTGCGAGCGTCCACGGGTGCGGCCGTGCGCGTCCTGACCTGGAACACCCTGTGGGACCGCTACGACAGCGACCGCATCGACACCGCCCGACGCCGCCCCCTGCTGCTGGCGGCCCTGGAAGCCGCCGACGCCGACGTCATCGCGCTGCAGGAGGTCGAGCCCGCGCTGCTGTCGCTCCTGCTGGCCGCCCCGTGGGTGCGGGCCCGCTACACCGTCGGCACCGACCCGGGCGGCGAGGACGTCGCCGACAGCGGGCTGCTGCTGCTCAGCCGGCTGCCCGTACGGGAGGCGGCCTGGCACCGGCTCGGCCCGCACAAGGCGGTCGCCGCCCTCGCGACCGAGACCGCCGCCGGCCCGCTCGTCGTCGCCACCACCCATCTGACCAGCGACCACACCGCCGACGGCGCGGCGCGGCGGCGGGCCGAGCTCGCCCGGATCGCCGAAGGGCTGGCCGGCGTCGAGGGTGACCTGGTCCTGATGGGCGACTTCAACGACGGCACGGACGTCCCCGCGTCGGCGCTCGGGCTTCGCGACGCCTGGACGGAGGCGTACGGGCCCGGCGACCACACTCCCACCTTCGACCCGCGCGCCAACCCGCTGGCGGCGCTGTCCTCGCTGTCCGGGCGGGCCGCCCGGCTGGACCGCGTGCTGGTGCGCGGCCGCCCCCGGACCGTCGCGGCCGCCCTGCGCGGAGACACTCCCGAGCCCGGTGGACTGCACGTCTCCGACCACTACGGGGTGGAGGCCGTCCTCGACGTCACGGGCAGCGCGCCCGCCGGGGTGCTGGACATGCCGCCGACCGCGCGTACCGCGGTGGCCTGGATTCCGCCGGAGGAGCTGTGGCCGCCCATGCAGGCGGTTCGCCGGACGCACGATCCGCAGGTGACCCGGTGGCCGCCGCACGTCAACCTGCTCTTCGGGTTCGTGCCGGAGTCGGCGTTCGACGTGGCGGCGCCGCTGCTGGCCGAGGCGGTCGCTGAGGTCCAGCCGTTCGCCGTACGGCTGGAGGGGATCCGGTCCTTCCAGCACCGCCACGACGCGACCGTCTGGCTCGACCCGGCCGCCGCCGATCCCGCCCCATGGGCCCGCCTGCGCCAGGCCCTCCACCAGCGCTTTCCCCGCTGCGTGGGCCGCGCGGAGGGCTTCACGCCGCACCTGACTCTGGGCCGTGTGCATGCCCCCAACCGTGCGGGCATCCGGCTCGACGCGATGACCGCCCGCGTCGGGGCGGTCGTGTTGCTGTCGCGGCGAGGGGACGAACCCATGCGCCCGCGCGCCGTGATCACCCTGGGTACGGGCGAACTCCAGTGGCTGCCCGAGCCCACCGCCGCCGTGCCCGTGTCCGTGCTCGATCCCGAGTCTGTTCTGGGCCTGGAGGACCTGGCCGATCGCGTCACTCGCCGGCTGGCGCAGGCGCTGAGTCCCGGGATCGTGCACGTCGCCGGCTCCCGACGGATGGGCTGCGCGCTCCCCGGAGCCGACCTGGACCTGGTGGCCGCACTCCCCGACGGGGAAGAGTCCGGCACGGACGTGGAGGCGCGGGTGCGGGCGGCGCTGCCTGAGGCCGTCCGGCTGCGGCGGGTGGTCGGCGCACGGGTACCGGGCCTGCGCCTGCACGTGTCCGGCCTGGACGTCGACCTGACCGTGGTGGCAACCGATCAGATCCCGCCGGCGCGGCTCGTGTTCCGCCGTACCGAACTGGGCGAGGCGGCGGCCATCGCCCTGAGCGCCGTCAGCGACGCGGACGCGATCCGCGCCGCGGTGGGCCCCGCACACGAGCGATTCGCCCGCCTCGCCCACCGGGTGAAGGCGTGGGCTCGGGCGAAGGGCCTGGACGCGGCCCCGTTCGGTGGCTTGCCCGGTCTGGCTTGGGCGGTGCTGGCCGCCCGCACAGTCCTCGATGCCGCGGACGGATCCGACACCGATCTCCTACGCCACTTCTTCAGCACGTGGGCCGCCTGGGACTGGCACGAACCGGTCGCCCTCATCCCAGCCACGACGCCCGTGATGGCGGTGATGGCGGTGATGGCGGTGATGACGCCCAGCGCTCCCGTACGCAACTGCGCTCGCCACGTCACCTCCGGCGGCCTGGACCTGCTCACCCGTGAGCTCTACCAGGCATGGGAGCTCACGGAGAACGGCCGGTTCACGGAGTTGACCGCCCCGCCGCCGCTCCACCGCCGTCACGCGGCCTGGGCGGTGCTGACCGTACGCTCCGACCGCCCTGAGGACCTCGACGCGGCCCTCGGCCGCGTCAGGGGACGCATGCTGGAGTTGCTCACCTGGCTGGAAGAGGCCGGGGTGGCGGACGTCCACGCCTGGCCGCGCCCGTTCGAGCGCGACCCCCGGCAGGGCCGCTACGCGATCGGCCTGGGCCACACGCCTCCGCGGGCCGCGCGGCTCAGCGAGATCACCGGCCGATGGGCCAGGAACATGCCCGGCATCACGATCGAACAGGCCGAGGGCGGCGTCGTACCGACCCTGAGCTGACAAACAGGTCGAGGCCCGCACCTGCCCCCGTGCGGGCCTCGACGCCCGCGTCAGGCCGGGACGTCTCCCAGGCGGTCGGCCCAGCCCATCCGCTCCAGCGCCACCCGCAAGAGCGGCTGCCCCTTCTCCACGACCTCGTACTGCAGCAGCTCGGCGGTGTCCTCATCGATGATCATCCGGAGCTCCACCCCGTCGATCCCCGGCGTCGAGAGGGCGACCCCGGTACGCCCCACCGCGTCGGTGACCCGGCCTTGCGAGGTGATCCCGTCCCGGCCGGCCAGCACCTTGAACAGGGCGGAGCGGGTGCCGGGCGTGATCGGCGCGGTCATCAGGTCCACGCCCGTCTGCCACAGATAGACGGCCCTGCCGATCCGTGCGCTGTTGGGGCTCTGCTTGAACAGCGTGTCCAGGCGGCGCTTCAACGCGTCCTCGCCGGTGGGCAGCCGCGCGATGTTCTGGATCGTCAGGCTCGGGTTGTCGATCGACAGGACCCGCTCGCTGCTGTCGTCGCGGGTGGTAGGCCTCTTCACCGCCAGCTCGGGTGAGCCCGCGGCCTTCCAGTCGGCCTCGTCCTGCGGGGAACCGAAGGTGACGCTCACGTCCGGGTCTCGTACGTAGCGGCTGGCCGCGCCCGGCTTCATCGCGCGCCAGGTGTCCTGCGTGTCGGTGGTGAAGGCCAGGTACGGCAGCTCGGATTGCTTGAGCTTGGTCATCTTCTCGGTGATCTCCTTGCGCTGGGCGGCGAGTTCGCCCGGCTTGTCCTTGAGCTCTTTCTCCTTCCGCTGCTCCTCGGCCAGCAGGGCCTTGATCTGGGTCATGTAGTCGCCCGGCACGACGTGCACCTTCGAGAAGGTGCGCTCGCGGACGTACCAGTAGCGGCCGGACGTGGCCGGCTCACGCACCGCGGTCGCGGCCGCCGCGAGCAGGAACGAGCGGGCGTTCACCGGCTCGGCCGCGATCGCGGTCCGCGCGGTGCGAGGCAGAGTGGGAGAGGTGGTGGCGGTCGGGGGCGCGGTGTTCGAGCCGGTCACGACGATCACCGCCGCGGCGGCCACTCCGGCCGCGGCCGTGCCCGCGACCAGCAGGAACGGGGCCCGGATCCGGCGCCGGGACGGCGGCGCGGAGCGGGCTGTCCGGAAGGCGGCGGCCAGGTCGGCCGCGCGGCGCCGCTGGTGGGCCTCTTCTGTCATCTCCTCCAGCTCCATCGGCTTGAGCTGGGCGAACAAGCGGTCGGTCATGTCATTCTCCGGGTGGTGGGGTGCTGCGGGCATCAGGTCTCTGGGTGCTCTTGGAACCGGCCACCGGCCGTACGGGCTCGCGGGCGCGTACCGCCCGGCTCCAGGCGCAGCGCGGTGGCGAGCCGTTTGCGCGCGCGATGGAGCCGCACGTTGTACGTCCGGACCGAACAGCCCATGACCGCGGCCGCCTGCTCGGGCGGCAGGCCGTACCAGGTGGCGAACACCATCGCCTCCACGTCCTGCTCCGGCAGGGCCGACAGCGCGGCCAGCGCGCTCTCCCTGTCGATGACGTGCTCGGCCACGTCCCAGCCGACATGGTCGCGCGAGGTGGTCAGCGCCGTGATCCGGTCGACCAGAGCCTGCCGGCGATGGCGCGAGTCGCGCTGCTTGGCCAGCAGGTTGCGCGCCACGCCGAGCAACCACGGCAGCGGCGGCTCGGGCAGGTCGTCCAGCCGCCGCCAGGCGACGAGGAACGTCTCACTGGAGACGTCCTCGGCCGCGTCACGCTCGGCGCGCAGCAGCGCGTAGCCGAGCACGCTCCGGTAGTGCCGGTCGTAGAGGTCGGTGAATCGTTCTTGAGGATCGTCCACACCCAGTAGTCCCTCTGGCCGCTCCCGGATTACCGCATCCCACCCGGAATCTCGTCAGTTGCCCGGTTTGCGGGCCCAGAACAGGGCGTGCCCGCTGTCCCCTTCCGGGACGAACTCCTCCGCGGTGACCTCCAGCCCGGCCGCACCCAGCCAGGTCCGGTAGGTGGCCGCGTCCGCGTGGCTCCACCACATCGTCGTGTCGCCGCCGAGCCAGCAGTCCTCGGTACCGGTCCAGGACTCCCAGCCGGTGGTGACCAGGAACCGGCCCGCGGGCCGCAGCCAGGCGGCGACACGCTCGATGAGCGCGGGCTGGCGCTCCAGCGGTAGGTGGATGAGGGTGTACAGGCACACGATCGCGTCGAAGGAGGCGCCCGGCAGATCGAGGGCCGTGGCGTCGCCCCGGTAGCGGTAGGACAGCTCGTCGTAGCCGCGCCGGACCAGATCGGTTTCCTCGCTCATGGGGGTCAGGCTATGAGCGCATCACGTGCCAGGCACGGAGAACGGCCGGCCGCGTCCTTCGCGGGCAGCCAGGCGAAGGCCACGCCGATGCGCTCGGAGGACGGGTCGTTCCAGTTCAGCGGGACCGAGATCGCGCCGTCGCAGCGGCTCACCGCTTTGGCGCAACTGACCCGCGTGATACTTCGGAGCTACGCCAAGGGTGCGCTCCCCAGGGGGAAGCCGACCACAAGGGGCGATCCGTAGCTTCGGCGCCATGGCATCCTCCCAGCTCATCCGGCGGATCGAGGCATCGACCCCGGCCGGCCGCGACCGGGGCGTCGACGCGCTGCGCGCCCTGGCGATCCTCGGGGTGGTGCTCGGCCACTGGCTGGTGACCGCCGTGGTCGTCGGCGACGGCACGCTGCGCGCCGCCAGCCCGCTCAAGCACCTGCCCGAGATCACCCCCGTCTCGTGGGTGTTCCAGACGCTGGCGGTGTTCTTCCTGGTCGGTGGACAGGTGGGGGCGAAGGGTCACGCCGGCGCCCGCGCTCGCGGCATGACGTACGGGCGGTGGCTCGGCGGGCGGATGGCCCGGCTGTTCCGGCCGGTCGTGGCCGTGCTGGTGGTGTGGGCCGTGGTCGCGGGCGCGCTGCTGGCCTCCGGGGTCGCGCTGGACACCGTGCGCGTGCTGGTCAAGCTGGTGCTGTCGCCGATGTGGTTCCTGCTGGTGTTCGCGGTGCTGACGGCGCTGACCCCGCTGGTGGCCCGGCTGCACCCGCTGTGGCCGCTCGCCGCCGTCCTGCTCGGCGACCTGATCCTGTACTGCCTGGACGGGCCGGCCTGGCTCGGCTGGGTCAACGTGGTGGCCGGGTGGCTGGTGCCGTACTGCCTCGGCGCGGCCTGGGCCCGGGGCGACCTAAGCGGCCGTGGGATGAGCTGGGCGCTGCTGCTCGGCGGCGCGGCCACCGCGGCCGGGCTCGTCCTGTGGGCGGGATATCCGGCCGCCATGGTCGGGGTGCCCGGCGCCCCGGTCTCCAACCTCGACCCGCCCTCCCTCGCGGCCGTCTGCTTCGGCCTCGCCCAGTGCGGTGCGGCCCTGCTTCTCCGAGGCCCGCTGCGCCGGGCGCTGCGCCGCCCGGCCGCCTGGGCGGCGGTGGCGCTGGTGAACCTGTCGGCGATGACGATCTTCCTGTGGCACCAGACCGCGCTGATCACGGTCACCGTGGCCGGGCTGTTCGTGAGCGACGCGCTGCCCGGTCTGCACACCGCTCCGGACGGTTTCGGGTGGGTGCTGGCCCGGTTGGGCTGGCTGCCGGTCTTCGGGGTGGCGTTGCTGGTGTGCTGGGGCGTGGCCCGTACGTACGAGCAGGGACCGCCTGAGGTCAGGCGTGGACGCTTTCCCGGGCGGCGGCGTCACGTGGGTGCCGCAGCCCGGGGGCCAAGGTCAGGGTGACCGTGACCGAGGCCGCCGCCAGCACCGTTATCGCCGTCGCGGGCGAGGTCAGCTGCGCGACGGCACCCGCGAGCGCGGCGCTCACGCCCTGCATGGTGACCATCCCCGAGGAGTGCAGCCCCAGGGCATGCCCGCTCAGCTCCTCCGGAGTCAGCGCCATCAGGCGCTCCTGGAGCAGCAGGCTCGCGGCGTACCCCGCCGAGGCGAGCACGATCGCCGCCACCGCGACGGGCAGCGCCGGGCGCAGGATGAAGATCAGGTACGGCAGGGCGAGCAGCAGGCACAGCGGCACCCGCAGCCGCTCCCTCAACCGTGGCGGCACGAACCGGCCGGCCACGACGTCACCGGCCAGCATGCCGAGCGCGGCACAGGCGAACAGGAGTCCCGCCTGCTCGGGCGCGTACGGCACGAAAAGGGACTCGCAGCCGACGATCAACCCGTTGGGCACCCACATGGCGAGGTAGACGTAGCGGCGCGGCCTGGCCGACCACAGCCGGGCGTTGTCCCGCCAGGTGTCGGTGATCGACGGCCGTCCGGCGGCCCTCGGCGGCCGGCGGCTGAGGCCGAAGCGGGCCACGGCCGCCGCGGTGAGGTACAGGGCCGCGCCGGTCAGGAGCGCGCCGCGCGGCGACAGGACGGCCACGAGCACGCCGCCGAGCGCGTACCCGCAGATCTGCACGGCGCCGTCGGACATGTTGAACATCGAGCGGCCGAGCAGGTACCCCTCCCGCGTGAGGATCTCGTTGAGCAGCCCGTAGCGCACTCCCCCGCCCAGCGAGGCGATCAACCCCTGTCCCAGCAGCAGCGCGAAGACGGCCCACACCGCCAGCCCCGGAACGGCCTGCGCGGCGGTGACCATGCCGAAGACCAGCGCCAGACCCGTCAGCGCGGCCCGCGGCGGTAACCGGTCGGCCGCCGACAGCAGCGTGGCCGCCCCGATCACCTGAACCAGAGCCGGGCCGAACATGGCCAGAGCCGACAGCAGCGGCGACCCGGTCGCCGAATAGACCAGCGTTCCCAGGGCCAGCCCGCTCACTGTGTAGCCGGCCCCCTGCACAGCGGAGGTCAGGAACAGCGGCGTGAACTCCGGCGTCCGGAAAAGCTCGCGATAGGTGCGCATGGCGGACAGTGTCGGGGGCCCTGTCGGCGGGGGGTTAATGTTTCGCTGGGAGGCGAAACCATGGGCTGGTGGCAGGTCAACGCGGACACGCTCGCGGGCAGCCGGTTCGTCGTCTCACCCCTGGCCGAGGCCATCGCGAGCTTGAAGACCCTGGAGCGGGGCACGGCCGCCCACCCGGGCGAGCGCGCGTGGCTCGACGCCCACCTGCCCGCCTACCGCGCCCGGCAGGCCAGTGACCCGATCACCGCGCTGCTCATCCAGGCCGCTCTGGGCCGCAGCTGGAACGCCGACTTCCTCACCCCCACGCCCCCCGACGACGCCGAGCCCGTCTTCGAGCAGGAGCTCGCACGCATCCGCGACACACCGCCCGAATCCGCCCGCGCGGACCTGACCGTGTCGCTCGGCGGTCCCCTGCCCGCCCGGCTCCACCGCGGCGACCTGCCGGAGCGCACCGCCGACGTGCTGGAGTGGGTGTGGACGCGAGCGGTGCTCCCCTACTGGCCGCGCCGCCGGCGCATCATCGAGGCCGACGTCATCGCCCGCACCGCGCGGCTGAGCCAGGGCGGCTGGGCGGCGACCCTCGACGACATGCGCCCCGGGATGCGCTGGCTCGGCGAGAACCGGCTGCAGATCAGCACGTACGACTACCCGCCGCGCGAGCTGTCCGGGGCGCGGCTGATGTTCGTCCCCGTCACCCCGAGCCAGAGCTGGGTCTCGTGGGACACGGCGCACCGGCACGCCGTGGTGTACCCGTGCTCCGGGGCGCTGGCCGAAGCCGGTGGCGCGCCCGTGCCCGAGGCGCTGGGCAGGCTGCTCGGGCCCGCGCGGGCGAACGTCCTGATGCTGCTCGACACCCCGAAGAGCACCACCCAGCTCGTCGCGCTGACCGGTCAGGGCCTGGGCTCGGTGGGTCGCCATCTCAAGGTCCTGCTCGACTCGGGGCTGGTACGGCGCCGGCGGGCCGGGCGGTCGGTGTTCTATGACCGTACGGATGCCGGAGAGGTGCTGGTGAGCGCGCAGTCAGGCGGCTGAGGTGTTTGCCGTTGTGGCAAGGTGGATTTCATGGACGATGACGAGCCGGCCCTGGACGACGTTCTGCATGCCGTCGGGCCGCGGCTGCGGACCCTGCGCCAGCAGCGCGGAGCCACTCTGACCGAGCTGTCGGAGTCGACCGGCATCTCGATCAGCACCTTGTCGCGGCTGGAGTCCGGGCAGCGCCGGCCGACCCTGGAGCTGTTGCTGCCCCTGGCGCGCGCCCATCAGGTGACACTGGACGAGCTCGTCGACGCGCCGCCCACCGGGGACCCGCGCGTGCAGTTGCGCTCGTTCCAGCGCTTCGGCTCCACTTTCATCCCGCTCACCCGGCGGCCCGGCGGGCTTCAGGCGTTCAAGCAGGTCATGCCGCCGAACTGGCCCGGCACCGAGCCCGATCCCCGCGTGCACGAGGGCTATGAGTGGCTCTATGTCCTGGCCGGGCGGCTGCGCCTGGTTCTCGGCGAGCACGACGTGATCCTCACGCCCGGCGAGGTGGCCGAGTTCGACACGCGTATCCCGCACTGGTTCGGCAACGCCGGCCCCGAGCCGGTCGAGGTGCTGTCCCTCTTCGGCCCGCAGGGCGAACGCCTGCACGTCCGCGCCCAGCCCAGCGGGAAGTGATTCACTTCGCGCTCTTACCTGCTCGCGGCGCGTCGCTTCGCCGCGAGCGCCTCCCGCCAGTGCTCGGCCTGCTGAATCATGTCCTCGCTCGTGTGCTTGAGGAACTGGCCCACGTACTCTGACCGGGCGCCGGCGGGTGTGGCGGGGCCCAGGATCTCGGCTCCCTCCAGGGCGGTGTCGGCCAGCATGATGTTTCTCTGCGCGCTCATCAGGAACGCCTGGTACCAGACGTCGTCGTCGATGATGTAGCGCTCACGCCGCCGCCGGGCGTCGCGTTCGCGCCTGATCAGCCCCTGCTCCTCGAGGTAGCCGACGGCCATGGAGATCGACGCGGGGCTGACCCGTAGCCGCTGGACCAGCTCGGCGGCGGTGAGGCTGCCGCTGTCGGTGACGTACAGGCAGCTCAGCACTCTGGCGATCATTCGTGGGAGTCCCTGCTGGGCCAGCAGTGCCGTGACTCGTTCGGTGAAGTCGTGCACCGCTTTGGGGTCACGTCCGTATGCGGCGGTGGCGGCGGGCGCGGCCGGCGCCGAGGGGGTCCGGCGACGGCGGGCGCGCCCTTCGGTCGCCTGATGCGCCTGATCGGCCCGGTAGCCGCTCGATCCACCGTTGCGCATGACCTCCCGCGTGATGGTCGATGTCGGCCGGGCCAGGCTCCTGGCGATCTCGGCGTAGGTGAGTCCCTCGGCCAGTCCCGCGGCGATCTGCCGGCGGTCCTGATGGGTCAGCCTGCCTCCTGGCACGTCGCCTCCTGTCGTTCGGTCCGATGGACATTATTGCGTTCGCATGCACCCCATTGCAACTCGATAGTTGCATTCAGGCGCAGGGCCATTGCAATTCTTACCGCCTTTAACCAGCGTAAAAGCCGAAGTATCGGTTAAGCGGATTGACATTTGCATTGAATGCAACGTAGCTTTTGGCAAGTTCTAAAGGCGTACTATCGCGACTTGAAGGAGTAGAGATGAACGTCTTGGCAGGGCTTCCCATGACGCGCCCCGCAGGCTGTCCCTTCGACCCGCCCGAGGAGCTGGCGCGGCGGCCGCTGAGCCGGCTGGCCTTCCCCGACGGGCACGTGGGCTGGCTGGTCACCGGCCACGCCTTGGTCCGCGCGGTGGTGGCCGACCCCCGCTTCAGCTCTCGGCACGAGCTCATGCGCTCCCCGATGCCCGGGGCGGAGACCATGGAGCAGCCCCCGCCCGCGCCGCCCGGAATGTTCATCGGGATGGACCCGCCCGAGCACACCCGCTACCGCAGCCTGCTCACCGCGAAGTTCACCGTCCGCCGGATGCGCCTGCTCACCGAGCGCGTCGAGCAGATCACCGCCGAGCTCCTGGACGCCATGGAGCGGCACGGCCCGCCGGTGGACCTGGTGACGGCGTACGCGCAACCCATCCCCGCGCTGATGATCTGCGAGCTGCTCGGCGTCCCCTACGCCGGTCGCGAGGCCTTCCAGCGTCACGCGGCGACGGTGAACGACAACGACACCACACTGGAGGAGCGCTACGGCGCCTTCGCCGCGCTGCAGGAGACCCTGCGCGAGCTCGTACTCGCCAAGCGCGCCGAACCCACCGACGACCTGCTCAGCGACCTGACCACCGGCGACCTCACGGATGAGGAGCTCACCAACATCGGGGTGCTGTTGCTGGGCGCCGGTCTCGACACCACCGCCAACATGCTCGCTCTGGGCACCTTCGCCCTGCTGTCCCATCCCGGCCAGCTCGCCGCCCTGCGCGCCGACCCGGGCATCGCCGACCAGGCCGTCGAGGAACTGCTGCGCTACCTGAGCATCGCCCACACCGGGATGCGGACGGCGCTGGAAGACGTCGAGCTGGACGGTCACCTGATCAAGGCCGGTGACGCGATCGCCGTCTCGGTCCAGGCCGCCAACCGCGACCCGGCGAAGTTCGCCGACCCCGACACTCTCGACCTGCGCCGGAACGCCGCCGGGCACACCTCCTTCGGCCACGGCGTCCACCAGTGTCTCGGCCAGCAACTGGCCCGCGTCGAGATGCGGGTCGCCTTCCCCGCGCTGGTCACGCGCTTCCCGACGCTGCGCCTGGCCGTCCCGCCGCAGGACGTGCCGCTGCGCGCCCACTCGGATGTGTACGGCGTGCACCGGCTACCGGTCACCTGGGACGAGGCGTGAACCGAGGGACGGCCTGACCGGCTTCGCGGGATGACCCTGGGTTCCTGCGCAAGCCGGGCGGACGCTGGCTGATCGCCGTAGGCCGTTGGCGCCGTCGCCCGCGGGCGCGTGCCGTCTTCGCTCGCGCTTCAGCTATTCGGTGTTGCTATGTACCAGTAGTCAGCGTTACTGTGTACTCGTAGTCAGCAGTGCTGAGTAGCTGAAGGGAGCGTTCTATGGGCAAGCAGATGACGGAGATGCTCAAGGGAACGCTGGAGGGCATCGTCCTGGCGATCCTGTCCGGCCGGTCCGCGTACGGCTACGAGATCACGGCGTGGCTGCGGGATCAGGGCTTCTCCGACATCGCCGAAGGCACCATCTACGCGCTGCTGGTCAGGATCGAGCAGCGCGGCCTGGTCGACGTGGAGAAGGTCCCGTCCGAGAAGGGGCCGCCGCGCAAGGTGTACTCCCTCAACGCCCAGGGACGGGCGTACCTCGAAGAGTTCTGGAAGACCTGGAGCTTCCTCACCGAACGGCTCGAACAGCTCCGCGAAGAAGGCAGCTGACCGGCGCCATCGAGCGCGCCGTCGGCTGGAACACCAGAAAAGACTGGGCCCCACGCCCGGACGAACACTGTAAATAAGGAGATCCATGATGGGAACTGGTAAGAGTAGCTTCTCCGAAGCGGGGCTGCGGAGGCTGCGCGAGGTGCTGGCGCGGTATGTCGAGTCCGGAAAGATTCCCGGACTTGTCGCCCTGGTCGGCCGGGGTGAGGAGACGCACGTCGAGGCGATCGGGACGATGCGCCATGACGGTGGCGCGCCGATGCGCCGCAACACGATCTTCCGGATGGCCTCGACGACCAAGCCGGTCGCGGTGGCGGCGACGATGGTGCTGCTGGATGAGTGCCGGCTGCGGCTGGACGACCCGGTGGATCAGTGGCTGCCCGAGCTCGCCGACCGGCAGGTGCTCAAGCGCGCCGACGGCCCGCTGGACGACACCGTGCCGGCACGGCGGCCGATCACCGTACGGGACCTGCTCACCTCCACGTGCGGGCTCGGACTGGATATGACGGCGCGGACCGCCCCGATGATGAGCGCGTTCTTCGAGCAGGGGGTTTACGGCCAAGCGGACGGATGGATGTTGCCCGAACCGGGGCCGGATGAGTGGATGCGCCGCCTGGGCACGCTGCCGCTGATGTACCAGCCCGGCGAGCGCTGGCTGTACAACGTCAGCGACGACGTGCTCGGCGTGCTGGTGGCCAGGGTCACCGGCCAGTCGTTCGAGGAGTTCCTGCGCGAGCGCATCTTCGATCCGCTGGGCATGAAGGACACCGGCTTCCACGTGCCCGCCGAGAAGATCGACCGGCTGCCGCCCCTGTACGCCCCCGACTGGCAGACCGGCGAGTTCCACGTGGAGGACGAGGCCGACGGCGGACACCACAGCAAGCCTCCGGCGTTCCAGTCAGGCGGCGGCGGACTGGACTCCACCGTCGACGACTATCGCGCCTACTTCCGGATGCTGCTCAACCACGGGATGCACGGGAACCAGCGGATCCTGTCCCGGCCCGCCGTCGAGCTGATGACCACCAACCGCCTCACACCCGAGCAGACAGCCGCCCGGCAGACGTGGGCCCGCAGCGTCGTCCATCTGTCACATGGCCAGGGGCAGCACGGCGGCTGGGGCTTCGGCATGGCAGTGCGCACCTACCGCGGCGACTACGCGCCCACCGGCCAGTTCGGCTGGGACGGCGGAACCGGCACCACCACCTACGCCGACCCGCACAACCAGCTCGTCGGCCTCCTGCTCACCCAGACCGGGATGTCCACCCCGGATTCGGCGCGGGCCATCCACGACTTCTGGACCACCCTCTACCAGGCGATCGACGACTGACCCGCCTACCAGAGGCGACGCCATCGGGTGCTGAGCCGCATCACTTTCCCGCCTGATGCGGATGAGGGCCCGGCGAATCTTGGCGATGAGGAAGGTGAAGACCCTGTCCTTCGCTCGGCCGCGCCACACGGCACCGGCGAGGAGCGCGCCCACCAGGAGAAGGGCGGCGGGAAGACAGGTCGCTTTCCCGGGTACGAGCGCTAGCGCCTCATGCAGGTGGGTCGCGCATTCGCCGGCGCGTTCACGGTCCCGGTGAACGGCCAGGGAAGCGTAGAACGCGAGCTTACGCGACGCCCACTGAGAGAGTTCGCCCAGCTCGTTGACGAACATCCCCACGATGATGGTCCCGAAGAGGAACCCGAGGAAGGCGTCCATCGGCGGCCCCCTCGAGGGAGCGGCGGGACGCGGCAGGGGCTGCGGTCGCTCGTACGGTAATCGTCGGGTCGCGTAGCTCCCGATGATGCCTGAAGGCTCGCATCTTCAGCAGAAGCTGCTGTTCGGGCAGGGCAGTGGGGCCGCGGTTGAGCGCCTCCAGGCTTCTTTCGAGAAGATCCAGGTAGCGAAGGGGCGTACGTGACTCGCGCGTCGTTCTCCAGCCACCAGGAAGTGACACTGCCTGATACGTCTGACGTATCCACCCACTTCGCGTTCGCTCTGTTTGAGAGACGGCGAGCCTCGACCGCGCGTCGGGCTCTATGTCGATGTCCATGACATGAGCGTAGATCTCACGGAATGTGGAGGAACGGAAACGTACGCTATTTCACCAGCTCACTGGGAGCGCGTGACCGTCATTGACGGAGGGGCGCTATTTCACCAGCTCACTGGGAGCGCGTGACCGTCATTGACGGAGGGGCGCGCTGGCGTACGTTCCCGTTCCGTCGCACATCTCGACGTCGCGGTTGGGTCAAGGGCCGGCTCGGCTTGATCATTGACAGCGCGGCATCCGGTCGACCGGCCTCCGAGGAGGCCGGCGCGGCCCGGAGCCGACAGGCTCGATCAGCCGATCGGTGGTGCGAGGTATTCCAGCGCGTAACCGTCGCCGGAGGAGGTTACCCGGGCGATGCCGGGTGAGTCGAGGTGGGCGCCGGCTACGAAGTGGTGTGGTTGGGTCAGTTGTTCGAGGAGGGCCGCTCGCGCGGCGCGGGCCTGGGACTGGTTGCCGTCGAGCTCCCAGGACACGTTCGGCTGATCGAATTGGAGCGTGGGAACGTGGACGGTGTCGCCCCAGACGAGAAGGTGGCCGGTGCCGCTCCTGACGTCGTAGACGGTGTGGCCGGGTGTGTGGCCCGGTGTCGGGATCGCGGTGATCCAGTCGTTGATCGCGACCTTCTCCGACACGGGTACGACCCGGTCGCGGATCGGCTCGAGCCGCCCCGTGAACACCGAGGTGTCGCCCGCGCCGATCCACACGCGCTCGAGTTTGGTGAACGCCTCTGAACCGTCCGGCGCGATCAGGCCGCTCACGTGGTCTTCGTGCTTGTGGGTGATGGCCACATCGGTGACATGCGCGCGGTCGATTCCCGCTTCGTCGAGCGCGTCGTAGATCAATCCCATGGTGGGGTCGTGCCAGGCGTTGGACGCGCCGGTGTCGATGAGAACCGACCGCGTGCCGTCGGTGACGAAGAAGGCGTTGACCGACAGCCGCAAGTTGTCGCCGGCCAGCGGGACGGCGGCCGGCAGCTCATCGAGCGTGCGCCCATCCTCGTCGCGGAGCCGTGTCGGCGGCATGTCGATGTATCCGTCTCGCAACGAGATCACCTGCAGGTCGCCGAATTCGAACCTGGCATGGTGCCGGCCACTCGAGATCAAACGCATGGAACCTCCGTCGTATGGGCGCACATCGCGTCTCCTATAGAAGACTCTATCTTCTTTAGAAGAAACTCTACACTGTGGTCAGCGAGGTACCCAACGATCGAGGAGCACGGTGGTCGAGCAAGACGGCAACGCGGCCGAACCACAGCACGGTGACGACCTGGCCGGCGCGTTCGGCGGTAACGTGCGGCGACGCCGCGAGGAGGCGGGCCTGACGCTGGAGCAGCTGTCCACACAGTCGTCGGTCAGCCGGGCGATGCTGTCCAAGGTCGAACGCGGCGAGAAGAGCCCGACGATCGGCGTCGCGTCCAGGATCGCCCACGCGCTCGACGCGTCGCTCTCGGACCTGATCGGTGCGCCGGCTGCTGCCGCGTCTGGTGTGGCCATTGTCATGCGCAAGAACGATCGCCCCGTTTTCCGTGACCCGGAAACCCGCTTCGAGCGGCACATGGTGTCAGCGGCCCCGGGCGCGGGAGGAGCCGAGATGGTCGTCCACTACCTCCCCGCGCAGGTCTCTACCGGACTGCTGCCCGCGTATCCGCCGGGTACGGAGAAACAACTCGTGGTGCTCGAAGGCATCCTCACCGTCGCGATCGGCGGGATCAGCGAGACCCTGAACACAGGCGACTCCCTGTTCTTCCAAGCCGACGCGGACCACGGCTTCGCCAACCGAACGAACGCTCCCTGCGAATACATCATGGTCATCTCGCGCAGAACCTGATCGGCCGCGGCTCGCTAACTTGCCGCCTGCACCGGCGGAGGAGTTCGCCCTGTGCCTGCCGCACGCACTGGCCCGACGAGTCCATCCTCGACGGCTCCTGGGAGCCCCCGGCGGTCGTCCGCGGCGGAGCCCCGAACGCTTACGTGGCCGGGCTCGCGCTCGCCGTCTGCGGGGCGGGCATGGGCGCCACGATGGTGCTCGGCGGCTGGCTGGCCACCACCTACGACCTGCGCACCCCGCTCTACGCCGCCGCCGGCCTCCTGCTCGCCGTGACCGCCGTCACCGCGACCATGACCGTCGATCGACCTCGACCTGGAGCGGGCCCAAAAGCCATTGCCGCCCATCCCCGCCTTCCGTCATGATCAGGTATGGCGATGACGCAAGTACTGCTCGCTTGTGTACGGGGTCGGACGCCGGGCCGCGCCGGCCGCACCGCTGGAGTCCGGGCGCTATCGGTTGTGCTCGCCGTCCTCGCCGTCCTCGTGATGGCCGGCGGTGGCCAGGCCGCGGCCCGTACGGCCGTAGCCGGGGTGCCCGCCGAGGCGCGCGGTTCGTCCTCCGGCCCTCCCGTGGTGCTGCCGAGGATCGACTGCGCGGCCCTCGCCGGGCAGGACCTGTCGGGGACGCCCGGCGCTCCGGCGATCATCGGGTCCGCGACCGCGACGACCTCGCCGGTCGGCTGGGCGGCCTGCGAAGTCAAGGGAACCGCGGCGCCGCAGATCCAGTTCGACGTGCTCCTCCCCACCGAGACGTGGCGGCAGCGGTATCTGCAGACCGGGTGCGGGGCGTTCTGCGGGAGCGTCGACATCTACGCCGACGCGACGGACGGGTGCGTGCCGCTGACCCGCGGCGACTTCGTCATAGCCACCGGCAACGGGGGGCACGTCGGCGTCTCCGGCTTCGACGGCACGTTCGGTGCCGATCCGCAGCTCCGGGTCGACTTCGGCTACCGGTCCGACCACGTCGTCGCGCTCGTCGCCAAGCGGCTCATCGCGCTCTACTACGGACAAGGCCCGCGCTACTCCTACTTCGACGGCTGCTCGCAGGGCGGCCACGAGGGGATGACCGAGGCGCAGCGCTACCCGCGTGACTTCGACGGCATCGTCGCCGGCGCCCCGGCGTCGTTGCTCACGTCGCTCATCGTGTGGTCCGCGGGCTGGCACGCCACGGCCAACACCGACGCGCGGGGCCGGCCCATCATGACCGCTGCCAAGCTTCCCGCGCTGCACGCCGCCGTCATGCGCGAGTGCGACGCACGGGACGGCCTGGCCGACGGCCAGATCGACGACCCGCGTGCCTGCGCGTTCGATCCGCGGAGCCTGCGCTGCGCGACAGGAACCGACAGCGCGGACTGCCTCACCGACGCGCAGATCGATGCCGTACGCAAGCTGTACGACGGGCCACGCGATGAGCGGGGCCGGCGCATGTACCCGGGGGGCGAGCCCGTGGGCTCGGAAGCGAACTGGGCCCGCTGGGTCACCCCGACCGCCACCGGCGCCCCGGCCGTGGCCGAGGGCAACGCGACGAACGCGCTGAAGTACCTCGCCTACCCGTCTGCCCGGCCGTCGGCGACACTGCAAGACCTGCGCTACGACTCGGCGACGTTCCGCGATATCTATCAGCAGGCCGGCGTCTACGACGCGAGCGACCCCGACCTGACGGCCTTCCGCGCCGCGGGCGGCAAGCTCCTCCTCTGGCACGGCTGGGCAGACCAGGCGATCTCGCCGTACGGGACGATCGCCTACTACCACGCCCTCACCGAGCGCATGGGCGGGACGGACGCCACGCAGCGGTTCGCCCGCCTGTTCATGCTGCCCGGCGTCGCCCACTGCGGTGACGGTCAGGGGCCGGACGCGATCGACGCGCTCACCCCCACCGTCGCCTGGGTCGAGAACGGCGTCGCCCCCGACCGGCTCGTCGCCACGAAACGCCAGGACGACACCGTCGTACGGACCCGGCCGGTCTACCCCTATCCGACCGTCGCACGCTACGACGGCAGCGGCAGCATCGACGACGCGGCGAACTTCGCACCGACACCGCCGCCCACGCGCTACGAGGACGACATCCCCTGGCTCGGGTCGTTCCGCTCCGGCTACGAGCAGACCTGCGGCTGGCACGACGGCCGCTGGTCCTGCACCCTGGCGCAACGGCCGAGCTAGCTGGGCGGCTTGGCCAGGAGCTGGTTGCCCAGGATGTCGGCGGTCGATCCTGCTTCGTCCCACCCCAACCCGTTCACCGGCTGGCTCGGCGGCCATGCCGCCCCGCTCGCCCACCTCGACCCTGAGGCGCCGCTCGATGACCTGGAGCCGTTGCGCGACATCATCGGCGACGCCCGCGTCGTCGCCATCGGCGAGAACTCCCACTTCATCCATGAGTTCTCGCTCATGCGCCGGCGCATCCTGCGGTTCCTGGCGGAACGCTGCGGTTTCACCGTCCTGGCCTTCGAGTACGGCTTCAGCGAAGGCTTCCCCCTGGACGCCTGGGCCCAGGGGGAAGGCACGGACGATGAGCTGGCAGCCCATCTCGCCGCGGCGATCCCCGTGGGAGTCGATGAGCCGCTGCGCTGGATGCGCCGGCACAACGCCACAGCCGGGGTGCCGGTGCGTTTCGCCGGCATCGACATCCCGGCAGCCGGCGGATCCTTGCTTCCCGCGCTGGCCCCGGTCGCCGACTACCTCCGCGAGATAGATCCCGAAGTCCAGCCGCTGATCCAGCAGGCGATGCGGATCGCCGAGTCGTTCGCCGGTGCCTCCGCGGCCTCGGCCGCACCGGCCTGGACCCGACTGGCCGCCGCGGAGCAAGACGCTCTCAGCGCGATCCTGATGCGCCTGCTCATCCGGTTCCGTGCCGTCGAGCCGCTGTACGTCTCCCGTGGGGATCAGCACAGCTACGACATCGCCCTGCGCCGCCTCGAGGCCGCCTGCCACGCCGACTACGGCTTCCGTGCCATGGCCGGCCTGTACGCCGGCAACGGCCTGACCGCCGACACCTCGGCCCGGGACGTCTACATGGCCGGGTCGATCCTGTGGCACCTGGAGCGCTTCGCACCCGGGACCCGCATCGTGCTGGCGGCCCACAACGCCCACATCCAAAGGACGCCGGTCTCCTTCAACGGCCACCTCACGGGGCTCCCCATGGGACAGCACCTGCACAACTGGCTGGGCGATGACTATTTCGCCCTCGCCCTGACCAGCGTCACCGGGCAGACCGCCGACATGCGCCCCGACGAGAACGCGCGCTTCGGCTTCGCCATCGACGACATCGCGTTGCAGCCGCCCGAGCCGGGCAGCATCGAGGCCGCCTTCGCCGACGCCGATCTCGGGCTCAGCGTCGCCGACCTCCGCCGCGCCCGCCACGAGACCGGCCCCACCGCTTCCCCCGACCGCATCCGCATCCAGAGCGCCTACGTGCACACCCCCGTCCTCGACGCGTTCGACGGCATCCTCAGCACTCCGACCTCCACCGTGGCCGACGATGTCGCGAGCTGAGAAGCAGCCTGGAAGCGAACGACACGATGGAAAGGCCATCGATATGAAGCATCACGCCCAACCCGTCGTCCAGGAGATCGCCGGTCTACGGCAAGATCCTGGACGTGCCGCGGAGTTGTCAGAACCCACGAAGAAAGCCCGCGAGGAGGAACAGCCGGTGATGGACGCCGACGTGATCATTGTGGGCGCCGGCCCGACCGGTCTGATGTTGGCCGCCGAACTGCGCCTGGCCGGGGTGCGGCCGCTGGTGCTGGAGCGGCAGCCGCGGCGCCGCGACACCCCCAAGGCCGGTGGCCTCGGCGGGCAGATCCTGGAGCTGCTGCGTTACCGGGGCCTGCTGGAACGATTCGAAGCGGCCTGTACCGACCCTGTGCCGGCTCCCCGCTTCCCCTTCGGCGGTGTGCACCTGGACTTCACCCAGCTGGCGGATCCCCCGCTGCACGCTTTGCCACTGCCGCAGCAACTGCTTGAACGGCTGCTGGACGAACGCGCCGGCGAGCTCGGCGTCGACGTCCGCCGCGGGCACGAGGTGATCGCGGTGAGCCAGGACGAGGCCGCGGTGACCGTGAACGTGCGAGGCCCGGACGGACCGTACCGGGTGATCGCCCAGTACCTCGTGGGGTGTGACGGCGCGCGCAGCCGGGTCCGCGACTGGACCGGCATCGGCTTTCCCGGCACCATCTACCCGGAAGTCAACCGGCTTGCCCAGGTGACCCTGCCCGAGACGGTGACCGTGCTCGGCAACGGCGATCTCGACGTGCCCGGTTTCGGCGTCATCCGCGCGGGTTTCACCCGGACCGACCGTGGTCTGTTCGGCTGCGGCTCCTCGCCCGGCTCCCAGATCGTCTCGCTCTACACCATCGAGGACGAGAGCACCGAGTACGACGACGACGTACCGATGACGGTGGCCGAACTACAGGACAGCGTCCGTCGCGTGCTCGGCGCGGATCTGCCCGTGGGAGAGGCGCTCCGGCTGTCGCGTTTCACCTTCAAGGCCCGGCAGGCCGAACGCTACCGGGCCGGGCGGATCCTGCTGGCCGGTGATGCGGCACATCTGTTCCCGGCCACCGGAGTGGCACTCAACGCGGGCATGCTGGACGCGGTCAACCTGGCCTGGAAGCTGGCCGCCGACATCCACGGCTGGGCGCCGACCGGCCTGCTGGACACCTACCACGCCGAACGCCACCTCGCCGGCACCCGAACCATGCTGCACACCCGAGCCCAGGTGGCGCTGCGGCGCGGGCACGACGCGGCCGCCGAGGCGCTGCGAGAGGTCTTCCAGGAGCTGCTCACCGACGAGCAGCCGCTGCGCCGCATGGGAGCGCTGGTCGCCGGCGCCGACATTCGCTACCCGATGCCCGGTACGAGCCCTCACCCGCTGGCCGGTACCTTCGCCCCCGACCTCACCCTGCACAGCGACCAGGGCATGACCAGCGTCGCCGACCTCCTGCACCCTGCCCGGCCGATCCTGCTCGACCTCGCCGACCGCCCAGAACTCCGCGAAACCGCTCAAGCCTGGCGGCAACGCGTCGACATCCACACCGCCAAGACCGATCAGAGACCCGCCGATGTCCTGCTGATCCGGCCGGACGCCCACATCGCCTGGGCCGCGACCGTCGACGAACCCGCCGGCAACGCCGTACCCGCGCTGCGCGAAGCACTCTCCGGCTGGTTCGGCACGCCCTGAAATGGTCCAGGCATCCGTCAGCGCGGCATCATGCCCTGCTCAGCGGCCGGCTCGGTGCCGATTCCCACGGTGATGGCGCCGAAGAAGTCGACCGTCTCGCTGGTGGTACGCCTCGTCCGACGGACAGCGGGCGGCGTATACGGTACGCCGGATCATGCCGTACTCCTTCAACACGGCCGCCATCGCGCTCTGAAGCGGCGCGTCAGCAGCCGGCCTGCCCGGTAGGCGGGGTGCTTGGGGCCGCCACGGGTGGAACCTCGGCCTCGGCGGCGCGCAGCTTTGGCGCGGTGGCGTACTTGACCATCTGGTCGTACTGCTTCTCTCGTACCTCTACCGGGGTGCGTGGTCGCCGGTGCCGATGAGGGCGGATAGGGCGGTGGTGAGGGTGGCGGTGTCGAGGGGCTGGTCGTGGATGAGGGCGTGGAGGAGGACGCCGTCGATGAAGGCGGCGATGGCCTGGGCGGTGGCGTGGCCGGTGCGGGGAGCGAGCAGGTCGGTCAGGCCGTCGAACCACAGGCGGGCGGCGGGCCGGAGTTCGGGCCGGTGGCTGGCGGCGAGATACAGCTCGTCTTGCGTGCGGTGGCGCTGGGGTGCGGCGAGGTAGGCGGTGGTGAGCTCGGCCAGGGCGGCGGCCAGGTCGGTGGCCTGCCGCAGGTCACGGGCCATCTCGTCCAGGCCCTGGCGAGACAGGGCGGCGATGTGTTCCAGAGCCGCTTGGACGAGGTCGGCCAAGTCGGTGAAGTAGTAGGTCGTAGAGCCCAGGGGGACATCGGCGGCTGCGGCGACCTTGCGATGGGTGAGGCCGCTGACGCCTTCCCCGGCGATGAGCCCGGCGGCGGCCTCGACGATGGCGCGACGCCGGCCGGATGGATCGCGGCGGCTCGACGCGCCCCTCCCGGCGTCGCTCAATGCGCCCCTCCCAGGTTCAACGTGACCACTCCGGCGATCACCAGCGCGACCCCGAGCACCTTGGTCACAGAGATCGGCTCACTCAGGAACAGTACGCCGATCATCACGATCAGCGCCGTGCCCAGCCCGGCCCACACCGCGTAGGCCACTCCGATCTGCAGCCCCCGCGCGATCCCCTGCGCCAGGGCCACGAACGACACCGCATAGCCGGCCAGGCAAGCCACCGTCGGCCACAGCCGGGTGAACCCCTCCGTGCTCTTCAACAGGCTGGTGGCCGCCACCTCCGCCGCGATCGCCAATGCCAGGAACGCGTACATCACCATGATCAGACACCTTTCGTGTACGTTTGTACATGTACAAACGTACACGAAACTCGGCGGTGGCATTCCGTCAGGGCAGTGCGGGGCAGGCGGAGGTGCGGCCAGCGGAGGAAGGACTGCGGAAGAAGGGCTGCCGGATGGAAGGACAGGTTCGGCGGCTGCCGTCCTGGGCTTCGGCCGCCGATCGTCCCGGCTTCGGCCGCTGCTGTCACGGACGTCAATGGCTGCCGTCACGGACGTCGATGACCGCTGTCACGACTCCAGGAAGCGCAGCACGGCCAGCACGCGACGGCTGTAGCCGGTGTGGTGTGACAGACCCAACTTGTCGAACAGCGAGTTGACGTGCTTCTCCACAGCGCTCTGTGACACGTGCATGGCCTGGGCGATCGAGGCGTTCGTCAGGCCCTGGGCCATGCGTTCGAGGACGTCGCGTTCCCGAGGGGTGAGCCGGGCCAGCGGATCGAGCTGGGTGGTGCGGGCCAGCAATTGGCGTACGACCTCGGGATCGAACGCCGCTCCCCCGGCGCCCACCCGGTCGAGCGCGTCGAGGAAGTCGGCCACCTGCGCCACCCGGTCTTTGAGCAGATAGCCGACGCCTTCCACGTCACCGCTCATCAGCTCCGTGGCGTACTTCTTCTCCACGTATTGCGAAAGGACCAGGACTTTGACGGTGGGCCAGCGGCGCCTGATCTCCAGTGCGGCGCGCAGGCCCTCGTCGGTGTGGGTCGGCGGCATCCGTACGTCGACCACCACCACGTCGGGCTCATGCGCGGCCACCGCTTCGACCAGGGCGGGACCGTCGCCCACGGCGGCGGGCACCTCGTGGCCCTCCTCCATGAGCAGTCGCAGCAGGCCCTCGCGCAGCAGCGTCGAGTCTTCGGCCAGGATCACCCGCACGGCAGCTCCGCCACGATCGTCGTCGGGCCGCCCACCGGGCTGACCAGCTGGAAGCCGCCGTCGAGCGCCGCCACCCGGCGCGCCAGCCCCGACAGCCCGCTTCCCGAGGCGGTCGCGCCGCCCCGGCCGTCATCTTCAACCCGCACGACGATCATTGTGCCCTCCCGGTGCACGTCAACGGTGATGAGCGTGGCTCCGGCGTGCTTGGCGGCGTTGGTCACCGCCTCGCAGACGACGAAGTAGGCGGCCGTCTCCACCCCCATCGGCGGGCGCGCGGCCAGCTCGCAGGACACCTTGACCGGCACGCTCGATCGCTCGGCCACCCCCGCCAGCGCTTCGCCGAGGCCGAGGGAGTCGAGGCCGCTCGGGTAGACCCGCCAGGCCACCTCGCGCAGCTCGGCCAGCGCCTGCTGCGCTTCCTCGTGAGCCTGGTTCAGCAGCTCGGGTCGGCCGCGCCGGGATCGGCCGATCAGCATCGACAGGGCGACCAGGCGCTGCTGGAGGCCGTCGTGCAGGTCGCGTTCGATCCGGCGGCGCTCGGAGTCGACCGCCGCCACGATCCCGGCCCGGCTCTCGGCCAGCTCGACGATCCTGCGCTCGAGTCTCTCGGTCGGGTCGGGCCCGAGCACGCGCTGGGCCAGCCGGCGTTCGAGCGAGTAGACGCCCACCAGGCCCGACAGGTTCAGGAAGAGCAGCAGGATCCCGGCCAGGGTGAAATAGAGCACGATCGGCAAGGTGGGTGCGATGCCGTCGAAGGTGTCGCCGCTCGCCCAGGTCCAGGCGAGCCGGCCGACCGTCACCGCCCCGAGCAGGAGCAGCCCCACGACCAGCCCGCCCAGCAAGCCCGCCGGAACGCGGAGCGCCAGATAGCGCGTGGCCCGCCCGCCCACGTCGAACTCCGCCGGGTCCAGGCGCAGGCGCCGTGTCTCCAGCAGGACCAGCCGCCTGGCCGCCGCCTGCGTGTTGGGAGTGCCCAGGAAGGGCAGCGCCACCGCCAGGAACACCACATCGCCCAGGGCGGTGGCGGCGCCCAGCGACACCGCCGCCAGTAGTCGCAGGCCCTCAGCGACGGGGCGCATGCCGCCCCTTGCGTCGCTCCGCCACTCGCACGCCGATGAACACGAGCACCGCCAGCACGACGATGCCGATCACGACGTTGGTGCCGACGCCCACGTATGACTCCACCAGCGACCAGTTTTCGCCCAGGTAGTAGCCGGCGAGCACGAACACGGTGTTCCAGATGAGGCTACCGGCGGTCGTCAGCAGTGTGAACGTGAGCAGGGGCATCCGCTCCACCCCCGCCGGGATGGAGATCAGGCTGCGGAAAATAGGCACCATCCGTCCGAAAAAGACCGTCTTCTTGCCGTGCTTGAGGAACCATGCCTCGGTCTTCTCGATGTCGGAGACCTTCACCAGCGGCAGCTTGGCGGCGATGGCCAGTGTGCGGTGGCGGCCGAGCAGGGCGCCCACCCAGTAGAGCGCCAGCGCGCCGAACACCGAGCCCGCCGTGGTCCACACCAGCACCTCGAGCAGGTCCATCTCGCCCCTGCTGGCGGTGAAGCCCGCCATCGGCAGGATCACCTCGCTGGGCAGCGGGGGGAACAGGTTTTCCAGCGCGATCGCCAGGCCCGCCCCAGGGGCGCCCAGAGTCTCCATCAGCGCGATGAGCCATTCAGTCATGTTGTAGAGGCTAATCAAGATCCAAAGTGGCGGTAATGAGGTGGGCGGCAGATCTGTGCTGTGGTAAACCACAGGTGATTCGTACCGTACACTGTACGGCCGTGAGCCCAATGACGGATCTGGTACGGCAGGCGGTCGTCTTCGAGCCCGGCGACCCACCCAGAGAGGGGCGGATGGCCTTCCTCGACCCGGACGGGGACGACACGGTGAGCGTGGTCGAGGAGCACGGCGGTGAGCTGCGGGTTCTTGAGGCCCGGGCCACCCGCGTCCCGGTCGCCGACGCCGTGGCCGGGCTGGCCAGAGCCAGGAGCGACGCGGGCGCTCATGCGGCGGCGCGGTTCTGGGGCGCGGTGGCGCTGGTCGCGCTGCAACTGGTCGCCAGGGGGCGGATCCTGCCGGGGGTTTCGGCGGGCGACTTCGACTCGTGGCGGGCGGGGCCGTTCGACGCGGCCGATGTACAGCGGATCCGGGAGTTGGCCGACGCCATGCCCGCCGCCGCGCGGTCCGTCCCTCTCGAAGACCGGGCCGTCGATAACGGCGGGCAGGCCGTCCAAAGCGGCGAGGCGCGGTTGAGGGACGCGGAGTCGCGGCGACGCGACGGACGCGGCGCGGGTGAGGTGCGGCTGAGGGACGCGGAGTCGCTGGTGCGGGCGTTCCTGGACGCGGTGGCCGACGCGATGCCGCGCTCCCCCGGCGCCGTCCGTGCCACCGGCACCTCGGCGTTCGCGGCCGTCAAACCGGTCAAAGTGCCCCGGCTGCGCGCCTGGGCCGACGAGGTGTCGGCGGGGCTGGACTCCGGCGTACGCCTGTCGCTGCGTCTGGAGGCCGACAGTCTGGAGCAGGCGGAGTTCCGGGCGGTGGTCCAGCTGCACAGCCTGGCCGATCCGTCCCTGGTGGTGGACGCCGCCGACCTGTGGGCGGGCACGGACCCGGGGTTCGGCCCCCGGGCCAGGATCGACGCCACGCTGGCCATCAGGCGGGCGGCCCGCGCCTGGGCCGGGCTGGAACGCCTGCTCGACAGCGCTGTCCCCGACGAGCTGACCCTGTCCGGCGAGGACGTGGAGGACCTGCTGGCCGGGGCCGCGGAACGCCTGGGCACGGCCGGCGTCGAGGTCCACTGGCCAAGGGAGCTCGTACGCGGCCTGAGCGCCCGCGCCGTCGTCGGCGAGCGCGACAGCGCCCCATCCGATATGCCGTCCTTCCTCGGCGGCCAGCACCTGACCAGCTTCAACTGGCAGCTCGCCCTGGGCGGCGAGCGGTTGACCGCGGCCGAGATGGACCGGCTCGCCGAGGCGCACCGTCCCGTCGTGCGACTGCGTGACCAGTGGGTGCTCATCGAGCCCGACCTGGCCCGCAAGGCCCGCCAGCGCGATCTCAAGCCGCTGACCGGCCTCGACGCCCTCGGCGCCGCGCTGACCGGCACCGTGGAGGTCGACGGCCAGCAGGTGCCGATCGAGCCGAGCGCCTGGCTGCGGGAGCTACGCGACCGGCTGTCCGAGCCCGAGGAGATCACCGTGCCCGCCGGTCTGGACGCGCGGCTGCGCGACTACCAGCTGCAGGGCCTGCGCTGGCTGGCCAGGATGACGTCGCTCGGACTCGGCGCCTGCCTGGCCGACGACATGGGCCTGGGCAAGACGATCACCCTGATCGCCCTGCACCTGCACCGGGGCGGCGGTCCCACGCTGGTCGTCTGCCCCGCCTCGCTGCTGGGGAACTGGGAGCGGGAGATCTCCAGGTTCGCACCGGGCGTCCCTGTCCGCCGATTTCATGGAAATAGCCGGACATTGGCCGATGAGGGCTTCGTACTGACGACATATGGCACCATGCGGATGGACACGGCGCGGCTCGCCGAGCACCCGTGGGGGCTGCTGGTGGCCGACGAGGCACAGCACGTCAAGAACCCCTCCTCCGGTACGGCCAAGGCGCTGCGCGAGATCCCGGCGGCCGCCCGCGTCGCGCTGACCGGCACCCCGGTGGAGAACAACCTGGCGGAGCTGTGGGCCATCCTCGACTGGACGACGCCAGGGCTGCTCGGCTCGCTGGGCAGGTTCCGCTCGCGCTGGGCCAAACCGGTCGAATCCGGCGACACCGTGGCGGCCGAGCGGCTGGCCAGGCTCGTGGGGCCGTTCCTGCTGCGGCGCCGCAAGTCCGATCCCGGCATCGCGCCCGAGCTGCCGCCCAAGACCGAGACCGACCGCCCGGTGGCGCTGACCACCGAGCAGGCCGGGCTGTACGAGGCGGTGGTCCGCGAGATCATGCGGCAGATCGAGAGCGCCCAGGGCATGGCCAGGCGCGGCCTGATCGTCAAACTGCTGACCGGGCTCAAGCAGATCTGCAACCACCCCGCCCATTACCTGCACGAGGCCGCGCCCAGGCTGACCGGCCGTTCCGGCAAGCTCGAACTGCTCGACGAGCTCGTCGACACCATCGTCGCCGAGGACGGGGCGGTGCTGGTCTTCACCCAGTACGTGGCCATGGCGCGGCTGCTCGACCGGCATCTCACGGACCGGGGCGTCGCCACCCAGTTCCTGCACGGCGGCACCTCGGTGCCGAAACGGGAGGAGATGGTACGGCGCTTCCAGGAGGGGGCGGCGCCGGTGTTCCTGCTGTCGCTCAAGGCGGCCGGCACCGGCCTGAACCTCACCCGCGCCGACCACGTCATCCACTACGACCGCTGGTGGAACCCGGCCGTCGAGGACCAGGCCACCGACCGCGCCTACCGCATCGGCCAGGACAAACCCGTCCAGGTGCACCGGCTGATCGCGGAGGGCACGATCGAGGACCGCATCGCCGAGATGCTGGCGGCCAAGCGCTCGCTGGCCGACGCCGTACTGGCCGGGGGCGACGCCGCCTTCACCGAACTGACCGACGCGGAACTCGCCGCACTGGTGGAGTTGAGATCAACTACCACTGGCTGAATCTGGTGGTTTGCTCTCGCGGTCCCGTCTGGGTGAAGGGAGGCCGGTAGCGTGTGGCTGGTTGATGGCAGCCCAGCTCGCTATGCCGCGTGTGGCGATGTTGCGGGCTGCGATGTGGTCGGCGTGCCCAGCGAGGCCACACCTTTGGCAGGCGAACCGGCCTCGCGCCGGCCGGTTCGCCCTGCTGATGTGCCCGCAGTCCGGGCAGGCCTGGGAGGTGTAGGCGGGGTCGACCAGGATGAAGGCGATCCCGGCTCGGGCGGTTTTGTAGCGGGTGAAGGTGATCTGCTGGGCGAAGGCCCAGTTGTGCAGGGTGCGCCGCTGGAGCCGGTGAGCCCTTACCCGGCCGCGGATGCCCTGCAGATCCTCCAGGGCGACGCCGCGGCCGGTGCGTTCGGCTTCACGCACCACGTACGTGCTGATCTGGTGGTTGAGGTCGGTCATCATCCGGTGCTCACGCCCAGCAAGGCGGCGCAGCACCCGCCGCGCCGAAGCAGTCCCTTTCTTCTGCAGGCGTCGGCGTTGGCGATGGCGCCGCTCCCGCAACGTGCGGACGTGCCCGTTGCCGCCGACCGGGCCGGCCAGCGCGGGGCCGGGCAGCACCGCACCATCGGAGGTGACCGCCAGGTTCGCCACGCCATGATCTGCCCCCATAAAGCCGCTGACCGGCTCACGCACCGCCGGATGGGGCAGGGTAAGCGCGACCTGCAGCAGCCACACCCCGTGCCGGCAGATCAGGTCGGCCTCCCCGAGCGGCAGCGCGTCGATGGCTTTGAGGTCTTCTGGCCGGCCGGTGTAGGGGAGGGTGACGCGGCCGGTGGGGGTCCCGGCCACCTGCGCCCGCACCTCGTAGTAGGCCAGCCGATGCAACTCCACCACGGCGAAGACGCGGTGCTGCCAGGCCAGGCGGGAGATGACGGTGGCCGCCTGATTGCACAACAGCACCGCCGCCGTCACGGCGTCGGCCTGGGCCGGGGTGGGCGTGAGCCGCAGTTGCACGCTCGAGGGCAGGCCGTGGCGTTTGGTGGCGGAGCGGCGGATCGCCATCGCACACCTCCTGTCACAGCGTCCTCACTAACCGCGCACATTACCGAACGTGACCGAGCCTTTCCATGCTGTTTTCGAAAGGAGGCGTGGCGCATCCCCCGGCCCTAAAGGACCAGGCCTCCGCGCCACCATTCAGATGAACGCTGTCCGAGGATTCCCCGCATTCCCCGCGCAACGGGCCGGCGCCCGCTTCGCCACCTCCTGGTGGGGCGGGGCCTGGATCCAGGCCATGGAGGACACCTCCCTCGACCACAAACTCCTGCGCAAGGGGCGCGCCTACGCCAAGACCGGCCAGGTCGGCCCCATCACGGTCAGCCCGGGTCGCATCGCCGCCGTCACCGAGAGCGAGTACGACACCGTCGTCCATGTCGAGCAGCTCGCCGCCACCGACTGGGAGCGCTTCCTCGACCAGATGGCCGCCAAGGCGGGGCACATCGCGGCGCTACTCGACCGCGACATGCCGCACGACCTGGTCGAGGCTGCCGAGGACGCCGGAGTCCCGCTGCTGCCGACGGTCGGCGATCTCGAACCGGAGTGCACCTGCCCCGACTGGGGACACCCGTGCAAGCACGCCGCCGCCCTGTGCTACCAGGCGTCGTGGCTGCTCGACGCCGATCCATTCGTCCTGCTGCTCATGCGCGGCCGGGGCGAGCAGGAGCTGATCGAGGCGCTCCAGGGCCGCGACGTCCCCACGCCGGCCGAGACCGGTACACCCGCCGCGGTGGCGTTCAGCCTCGGCGTGCCGCCGTTGCCGGGGCCGCCACCGCTCGACGTCGCGTACGCGCCGCTCGGGCTGGAGCCCGCGCCCGGGGTCGACGTGGCCGCCCTGGAGGTGCTCGCCGCCTCGGCCGCCGACCGGGCCCGCGAGCTGCTGCTCACCGGGCGGCTGGCCGTACTGACCGAATATCAGGACCGGGTACGCCTGGCCGCCGCCCACGACCTCGACCTCGGCCTGGAAGCGGCCGTACAGGCCTGGCGGTACGGCGGCGCCGACGGGCTGGAGACGCTCGAAACGGCCTGGACCCCACCCAAGAAGGACCTGGCCAGAGCCGGGGCGCTCCTGCGGGCCGGCTGGGAGGGCGAGCGCCCGCCGGAGGTCGAGGCATGGCGCAACCGGTGGACCATCGGCGCCCGGCAACTGCGTTACGGCCGCGACGGCCGCTGGTACCCCTTCACCGACCGCGACGGCCAATGGTGGCCCGCCGGTCCGCCGGAACGCGACCCGTCGGCGCTGGTGAGCTAACCGGCTCGGGACTCGGCTTTGGGCGTCTGCTGGATCAGGATCGTGGTGGCGCGTTCGAGGAGTTCGCACAACGCGTCGCGCTCGGCCGGGGTGAAAGCCTCGCCGAGCGCGCGCTCCAGCACGATGACTTCTCCGTAGGCACCGTCCAGCACGTTCCGCCCGTGTTCGGTCAGCGAGGCGATGAGGACCTTGGAGTGCACGGGCGAGGTCTCGCGGACGATGAGTTCCTTGGTCTGAAGGCCGGTCAGGACGGAGGCCATGGTCTGCTGGGTGACGCCACAGGAGCGGGCGAGTTGAGCACCGGACATGCCGTCCTCGCGCGACAGCGTCAGCAACACGGTGTACTGGGTCATGGTGAGGCCGTAGCCGCGCAGGACAGCTTCATGGTGGGCCATCAGAGCCTGCTCGGTGCGGCGGATGCGCGTACAGAGGTATTCCTCGGCGGGGACGTCGGTCATCAATCAACAGCTCCCTGTGTTGACTCAGGTACCTGATACTCGTTACGGTCCTCGGTATCAGGATACTGATTCAACACAGGGAGCTGTAACTATGAAGGCCGTGGTTTTCGACACCGATGACCGGTTCACCCTCGCCGACGTCGACCAGCCCGTCCCCGCCGCGGGGCAGGTCGCGATCCGGGTGGAATACGCCGGAATCCAGTACGGTGACGTGCTCGTCCGCAGCGGCCACTTCCCGGTTCCGCGCCCCTTCGTGCCCGGTTTCGAGGCCGCCGGCCGCATCGTCGCGGTCGGCGAAGGCGTGGACGCGGGCCGCGTCGGCCAGCGCGTGACCGCCCTGACCAGCGCCGGGGCATACGCCGAGGTCGTGGTGGCGCCCGACCTCCTCGCCTTCGACGCCGCCGGCGTGGACCCTCGGACGGCCGCCGGCTTCGGCTGGGTCACCCCCACTGCCTACGACCTGATCAACACGGTCGGCCGGGTACGTCCCGGCGACAGCGTGCTCGTCCACGCGGCGGCGGGGGGCGTCGGCACGCTCGCGGCCCAGTTCGCCAAGGCCGCCGGAGCCGCCCGCATCGTGGGAGTGGTCGGCGGCACCGCCCAGGCCGAGTACGCCACCCGGTTCGGCTACGACCTGCTGGTGACACGCGAGGACTTTCCCGGCGCCCTCGCCGACGAGCGGTTCGATGTGATCCTGGACCCCATCGGCGGGCCGGCCCGCCTGGCCAATCTGGAGCGCCTCGCGCCGCACGGCCGCCTGGCGATCTACGGCAACATCGCCACCTTCGAACCTGTCGAGATCAACACCAACGACCTGCTCATGAGCGGCAAGTCGGCCCTGACCTACAACAGCAATCTGCTCAGCCAGACCCACCCGCAACGCTTGGCCGACAGCGCCACCAGGGCACTGCGGCTGCTGGCCGACCACACGGTCCGCGTGGACGTCACCGCCGAGTATGAGATGGCCGACCTCGATACCGCCATCCAGCGGCTGGCCAACGGCGACACCCACGGCAAGAGCATCGTCCGCATCGCCTGACGCGCCCGATCATGAACAGGCCATACGCCGTTCGTCTGTTTTAGGCACGGGACGTCAGCGGGGGTGGCTGCCTCTTCCCCTTCAGAGGAGGAACGGATCCGCCCGCCAGGTGTAGTGCTCGGGTAGGTGGAAGTCGGTCAAGGGGATCACTCGGCTGGTGGGCGATGTGCCGGGCAGGGTGACCGGTCTCAGCCGCTTCTGGCACGGCGCGGTCGGGGGTTGCCTGAGGACGAGATTGGTGTAGCCCTCTTTCCGCAGCTCGAAGCAGAGCGCCTTGATCAGCCGAGCGGACAGCTTCGCATGGTCGCGGGGTTCGGCCAGGTGGATGTAGCGGAGCTCGCAGGCGTCGGGTGTCGGATGCCCCAGAACGGCGCCGATGACACCGAACAGCTCGCGCCGATGGTCCTGATCGAGGACCAGCAGGAGGCGCTGCTTGCCGGGGCCGGTGTCCTGGAATATCTGCTGGCGCAGTTCAGCCACGCTGCGCAAGCCGGTCAGCTCGGTCACCAGCGGTTCGTCGTAGGGCTCGTAGTCGCGGACGCGGTCTGCCCAACGCAGGTGGAGGTCGAGGTACTCCTCGTGCGCGCAGGGCATCTGCCACCCGTGCTTACGCGTGCAGCCGGGGTCCCAGTGGTAGCCGTAGTGGATGAGAGAGGCGGCCAGGTCGGGATGGGCACTGGCCCAGATGTCGTCGAAGACGTACCAGGGCCGGTGGCCGATGGAGTCCGCGTGCCGGGCCATCTGCGCCAGGTGCTCGCCGACCTGGGTGAGTGTCCGCTCGGGCAGACGACCCTCGTGGGGGGTAAAGGTGCGCAGGTGTTCCAGTGCCGCCTGGTGCGCCTGGTCGTGCGGCTCAGGGAGATCTCTGGCGTCGCCCGCGAAATGGTTGAGACGTTCGAGGGCAGGTGCGATGCCGTCTTCGTCCGGGGCGACCAATGCTCTGAGGTCGAGGAGGTGGCCGGGCCAGGTGTCCCGATACTGGACGGGCCGGCGGAGTGCGGCGCCGAATTGAGGCAGCCGCACACCGGGAAAAGCGTAAGTCCGATCCCAGCCAAGGGTGTCGTGCCTGGCATTGAGCGCGGTGAACAGCACGTAGGTGGCGCCAACGTCGCCAGCTGTTGCGGTGGCGAGCTCCGCGCAGGGGAAGGGCGCGACGAACGGCGTCGGGCCGGGAGCAACGGCGTCGGGCAACGGCCAAGAGGGGTGTACGGGGTAGGCCCAGCGGTCCGGCTGCTCAGCGACGCGGGCGTCGTCGACGAAGTAGAACGCCTCCTCCAGACTCGTCCCCATGCTGCTGATGCGAATGCTGTGAGGATCGATGTGCAGCTCATTGTCGGCCCACAGCTGCATCCGAATCCGGCGGCGCAGTTCGACCATGTCCTCAGGAGGGGTGTCGCCGCATTCCCTCAGCCGTTCCAACTCGTAGAGCTCGTCGTCCAGGTCGGAGTACGCCCGGTCGAGGCCGTCCGGCTCCCACAAGCCGCGAAACCACTCAAGGACCGTGAGGCCGGGCACGTGCCGGACTCTCTTGCACAGCGGCCCGGCTTCCCAGTCGCGATGGATGAAGTACATCAGATGCGGGCCCCCTGAGGCGATGTCGGTACTCCCGTGCGACCAAGGTGTCACCGATGGCCCGGGCATCTCTGCTGCCGGGAATGTCGGATCCGCCTGCCATACTCACCGCGATCATGAAAGGGAAGCACTGGGGAGACCGATGCGCAAGATCATGCCCGCGGATTACGCGTGGGAGGACAGCTGGACGGAGGAGATCTACACCGTCACCTTCGTCCGCGGCCTGGACGAGCACGAGACGCTCCGGCGGTTCGGCGTGACCGACGGCAACATCCATCCAGTGGACGACACGGAGGTCATGGAGCGTATCGAGGAGACCGACGGCTGCTGCGACATGGTGCTGGTGACCCGGGCCGGCGACTGGACGATCGCCTTTGAATACAGCGGCTGGGCGGGGACCCGGCCCGAGACCCTGCGCGAGCTGACCTGCGACGGCGGTGAGGCCGTCTCCGTCATGCGCCACGACTACGCGGCGTCGCACGACTTCGAACACGCCAAGGACGGCCGGATTCGGACCGCCTTTCGCCCGCAGAGGCCCCAGGAGCGCTGGGGCAGCCACCCCGACGCGCTGAATGAGGACATGCGCGAGCTAGGCCTGGAACCCGAACCGGATGAGGAGTTCCAGTCCCTGTCCGACTCCATTCCCGCGGCCCTCGCCCTGGCCAGCCGTATCTCCGGAGTGTTGTTCACCCCCGCCCTGCTGGACCGGCCGCTGCTGGGCGGGGTCATCACCGACGCGGTTCCCGACGATCCCCCGGAAGGTGACCCGCTCGCCCGGCACGCCCTGCGGGCCTTCAACCGGGAACTCGCCGAGGCCATCGACAATGCCTCCCCTGACCTCCAGCGGCGGGTCGCGGTCGCCGAAGCCCGCCGCCAGTGCGAGCTGGCCGGCGTGGCCGACCACCCGGTGCTCGCCGCCGCGCTGGCTTCGGCCGAGCGGGGCGAGACGAGGTCGGTCGGGCATGACTCCCCGCTCGCCGAGCTCATCCGCGGCTACGAGTCGGAGCTGACCGGCCATCCGATCGATGGGGCCACCGGCGAGTGGACGGCCGGCCCATCCGCGGATCCGCACCGCTCCCCGGACGGCAGGCGCACCATCTTCTCCATCGATACCGAGACCGGCATGCCGGCCTGCCCGAGCTGCGGGTGGCATCACCGCCCGGGCGAAGCGGAGCGAGAGGCAGTCCGGCCGCGCTGGCAGGCGGTGATATCCGTACGCCACGCCCTGTCACCCGACGCCAGGAGGGCTGCCTACAGCACCCACTTCGCCCTGGTCCACAGGGGCCAGGTCATGGCCGACCCCGACCACGCGGCGGCCGTCGCCGCGACGCTGCGCGCCGCCCGCGCCGAGGAGAACTCCGTGTCGTAGAAGCGGGAGCGGACGCCGCGGGCGCGAGCCTCGATCACCGGAACGACTTGGGTGGTGAAAGTCTGGACGCGTTCGGCGACGGTCATCGCCGGCCACTCGGGCGTCGTCTTGACCAGCATGAACGCGGTGACCGGCGGCTCGGTTCGGTCAGTGGGCATCGACTGCCTCCGGTGTGGCGAGGACGGCGGGCTTGAGAGTCCGCGCGCACCACTGCGCGAATCCGGTGGCCGGGCCCGCCTGCGGCGAGCGATCGACGCCCGAGTCCAGGCCCTGGTCCTTGGCGCGCTTCATGTCGACCACGCCCTCGACGAACGCCTCGTTGAGGCCGTAGCCGAGCAGGGTGGACCGCAGCTCGTCGAGCGGCTGGCGCCGGTAGCGGACCGGACGGCCCAGCTCCTCGGTCATGATGCGGGCCAGGTCGTTGGGCGACAGGTCCTGCGGGCCGAGCACCGGAACACTGCCGACGCCGGTCCAGGAGCGGTCCAGCAGCAGCCCGGCCGCCGTCGCGGCGATGTCGGCGACGGCCACCAGCGGGGCTGGACGGTCCGCGGCGACGGTGTCGGTGAAGACGCCGTTCTCGCGGATCGAGCCGGCCTCCTCCAGCAGGTTCTCGAAGAAGGACGGGTTGGCCAGTGCGCGGTAGGCGACGCCGGAGCCGGCGATCAGGTCGTCCATGTCCAGGGAGGCGGTGACCAGCCCGGCCTGGGCGGCCTGCGGAGTGCCGCGGCCGAGCGCCGAGACGCCGACGACATGGCCGACGCCGTGGGCGGCGAACGCCCGTGCGGCCGGGCGGGTGAAGCCGCTGTACGCTTCGTCGGGCGTGGCCGAGGCGTCCGGCGGCACCAGCCAGAAAACGGCGTCGGCCCCGGTGAAGGCGCGCTCGACGGTCGCGGCGTCGCCGTGCGAGCCGGTGACCACCTCGACCCGTCCGCGCACGGCCTCGGGGAGCCGGGCAGGATCGCGGACCACGACGCGCAACTCCTCTCCGCGTGCGGGCGCGGCCTCGACCAGCAGCGACAGCAGCCGCCGGCCGATGTTCCCGGTGGGGGCGGTAATGACGATCATGAAAACCTCGCGGTTCGTGTCGGATTCGGTACGGCCCCCTGATCGTGCCGACCCGAGCCGCATTGCCACAATGGGAACTTCAGCATCCAATCATTGCCCGAAACGGAATAATGCCGGTGAGCAGCCCAGCCCCGAACCTCGACGCCAATCTCGCCGTCGCCCTCGACGCCCTCCTGACCGAGCAGAGCGTCACCCGTGCCGCCGCGCGGCTGCGGACCTCCCCTGCGGCGATGAGCCGTACCCTGGCCCGGCTGCGCCGGGTGCTCCAGGATCCGCTGCTGGTGCGGGCAGGTCAGGCGATGGTGCCTACGCCCCGCGCCGAGGCGCTGCGGGACGAGGCCGCCGCGGTGGTGCGTCGGCTGGAGGCATTGCTCACCCCGAGCGGCGGGGTCGACCCCGCCGCACTGCGGCGCGCCTTCACCGTCCAGGCCTCGGACCTGGTCGGCGCGGCGCTGGCGCCGGGTCTGCTCGGGCTGGCCCGGCGTCAGGCTCCGGGCGTCTCGCTGCGGGTGCTGGCCGAGGAGTGGGAGGCGGGCCCCGCGCTGCGCGAGGGCCGGATCGATCTGGAGATCGGGGCCATCGACCACGTCGACCCGGAGACCCGGGTCGAAGAGCTGGTCACGCTGCGGATGGCGGCCGGCGTCAGGGCCGGGCACCCGCTCGCCGAAGGAAGCCTGACGCCCGCCAGGCTGGCCGCGGCCGAGCACGTGGCGGTCAGCCGCCGGGGCCGCTTCACCGGCCCGCTGGACGCGGCCTTGGCCGAGCAGGGGCTCAGCCGGCGGGTCAGCGCCGTACTGCCCGGACATCTGGCGGCGATGGCGCTGGCCGCGGTCGGCGACGTGGTCTGCCTGGTGCCGACCGCGCTGCCGGGCGAGCCCCCTTCGCCACTCAGCGACGCGGCGCACACGCTGGGACTACGCCTGCTGGAAATCCCGCTGCCCTTGCCACCACTGACGATCGGCATGGCCTGGCACCCGCGCCACACCGCCGACGGGGCCCACCAGTGGCTGCGTGGCGCCGTGCGCCGCGTACTCCGTCCGGTCCGGGAGGAATAGCCCACGGCGCGGGTCCGCGCATACCCGGGCGCCCGGGCACAGGCCCGAACCCGACCGCGGCCAGAAGCCGGGGAACGGCCAACACGTAGGTTGGCCGGACCGCCGAGTACCACCGCAAGCAGATCCGCGAGGCGTCAGGAAGGAAAACAGCTCACTCGGTCATTGGCCCGGCCAGTGCCGTCCCCTCGAGGTGGGTCCGGTAGTTCGGGCAGGTTGTGATGTCCTCGTGCGAGCAGTTCATTCCGGCTTCGAGGAGATCGAGTGCTGAGCGCAGCGCCGCCATCCTGGTCTGCAGCGCGCGGTGGTTGCTGCGCAGCACGTCCTTGCGGGCGGCGGGGTCGCGCGCGGTGAGAAACCTCCGGATGTCCGGCAGTGGCAGACCGGCCTGCTTCGCGATCACGATCGACGCCACTCGGAACAGGTCGTCGCGGGTGTAGCGGCGGCGGTCGCCGGCCACACGGGCGGGAGAGAGCAGGCCCACCGACTCCCAATGCCGCAGTACGTGGGCCGGCAGGCCGAAATGATCGGCCACCTGGCCGATCGTCATCGGATTTGACTTCATGTCGACATTAAGTCGGACCATGGCAGGCATGTCGAATCTGCTTGCTGTTCTCGACGCCGTCGATGCGCAGCCCATGTCCGTCGAACTGCGCACACGTTCCTACGAGTTGCTCGGCGACCTCACCGGCCGAACCGTGATCGACGTCGGCTGCGGCGGTGGCCGCGGGGTCGCCGAGCTGGCCGAGCGCGGGGCCCGCGCGGTCGGCGTCGACAACGACCCCGAGATGATCGCCGTGGCCCGGGAGCGCTGGCCGGCCGGCGAGTTCCACGTCGGCGATGCCTGCGACCTGCCGTTGGAGTCCGGGTCTGTTGCCGGTTACCGCGCGGACAAGGTGTTGCACACGCTCCATGATCCGGCGCGAGCCGTGGCCGAGGCCCGCCGGGTGCTCGCGCCGGGCGGCCGGGCCGTACTGCTCGGCCAGGACTGGGACACCTTCGTCATCGACTCGGACGAGCCGGAGACCACCCGCCGGCTGGTCCACGCGATGGCGGGCTCGCTCCCGTCGCCGCGCGTCGCCCGCGGATACCGCAACCTGCTGCTCGATGCCGGGTTCACCGACCCGGTCGTCGAGGTGCGCACCAGCGTGTTCACCGATGACACCGCGCTCGCCCTGCTGCGCCGGATCACCGACGAGGAGAGCTGGCTTGCCGAGCAGGCCGAGCGCGCCCGCACGAACCGGATCTTCGTCGCGGTGCCGATGTTCCTCGTCGCCGCGCAGGGCTAGCGATCTGTTGTCTCCGCAGCGCTGACCTGGGCCTGAGCCGTGGGGGCCTTCCCCTGGGTGATCAGCGTCTACGTGCTGTTCCTCGCGCCAGGTCGGCGACTGGATGCTGCGGGCCGGCCAAGTCGCGGGGTAGCCGGTGCGGGTGGTGGCCGCCTGCGGAGAGCCGAGGAAACGCGCGAAGGCGCCGGCCACAGCGCGTCTTCGGCGGACGGTCAAGGAGCATCGCGGGCGACGAGGCCGTGTTCGTGGGCGTAGATCGCGGCGTGCACGCGGGTCCGGAGGCCGAGTTTGGTGAGAATCCGGTTGACGTGGGTTTTGACCGTGCCTTCCTCGATGGTGCACGCCGCGGCGATCTCGCCGTTGCTCAGTCCTCGGGCCAAGAGGCGTAGCACGT
Source organism: Nonomuraea sp. NPDC049158 (assembly GCF_040648335.1). Classification (NCBI taxonomy): domain Bacteria; kingdom Bacillati; phylum Actinomycetota; class Actinomycetes; order Streptosporangiales; family Streptosporangiaceae; genus Nonomuraea; species Nonomuraea sp. NPDC049158. The sequence goes on along the minus strand of NZ_JBEZDM010000019.1, from coordinate 55,128 downwards.
GGTGTTCGCGCGGGGTCAGCAGGTCGAGTTCGGGGGTGGCGGGGCGCGGGGCCAGTGCGGCGAAGCGGCTGATCAGGCGGCTGGTGACCTGCGGGTCGATCAACCCCCGGCCCTGGTGCAGCTCGCGGACCGCCGTGACGAGCACGTCGGGGTCGCTGTCCTTCAGCAGGAAACCGGCCACTCCCGCGCGCAGCGCGCCGAACAGGTACTCGTCGAGGTCGAACGTGGTCAAAGCGAGCACACGGGGAGCGGAATCGGCGGCGGCGAGACGGTCAATGGCGGCGATGCCGTCCATGCCCGGCATCCGCAGGTCCATCACCACCACGTCCGGCCGCCGCCACAGCGCCTGCCGCACCGCCTCGGCGCCGTCGGCGGCCGTCGCGATCACGTCGATGTCGGGTTCGCCGTCGAGGATGAGCCGCAACGCCTCCCGCGCCGCCTCCTGATCGTCGGCGACCAACACCCGGATCGTCACCATGCGATCCCTTCCTTGGGCAGGTCGGCGCGGACAAGCCAGCCGCCCGTCTCGAGCGGCCCGACCGGCAGTGTGCCGTCGAGCAGGCGTACCCGTTCGCGCATGCCGCGGATACCCTGGCCCTCGGCCTGGGTCGCGGGAGCCGGGGCGCCGTTGTCGAGGACCTCAACGCGCAGGCCGCGGTCGTCCTGATGTAGGTGGACGGTGACCTCGCTCGCGGCCGAATGGCGTACGACGTTCGTCAGTGCCTCTTGGACCACCCGGTAGGCGGTGTGGTCGACGGCCGGCGGCAGGACGCCTTCTGTCCCCGTACGGCACATGGTGATCGTGCGGCCGGCGGAGGTGAGCCGCCCGGCCAGCCGCTCCAGGTCGGCGGTGCCGGGCTGAAGGGCGGCCGGGTGCTCGCTGAGCGCGCCACGTCGTCGTACAGGCCGCCGGCGATCAGGATCGGGGGCAGGCCGCTGGGGCGAACCGGATGGGGCAGGAAGGGTGTCTTCCGCGGGAGCCCGGTACAGAAGTTGGCCAGCGGCCACGCCACGGTCCAGCCGATGCGTGGCGCGGCGCGCCTCAGCCGCTTCTCCACGGCCTTGACCTCGCTATATGCGGTCGGGTAGGGGAAATCGGCGCACATCGTGATCCTGCTGAAGTCCGGATCGGCCGCGCCGGTGGACGGCTTGGCGAACCGGGTGGCGTCGCCGGCGTACGCCTCGGCCAGGGACTTGGCCAGTTCGGGCCACGTCGCGTCGAACGTGACAGTCGCGCGCGAGGCGATCAGGGTCGCACCGGCCGCTGCTCCGGCTCCGGCGCCGGGCGCGGGGATCGGCCGCTTGGCGGCGCGGTCCATGACCTCGTCCCACACCTTGAGCACGTCGCGGCCGTGGAGCGCACAGCTCCGGTCGGTGGCGCACCACTCGGCGAAGCGATGGAGGTTGTCCTCCTTGACCTTCGCCTTGGGTAGAAGCCATTCGGCCCACGATCGGTTGGTGTGGTCGATCGGGCTGTCCAGGTACATGCGGCCGACGCGGGAGGGGAACTTCTCGGCGTAGGCCACGCCGAGGACGGTGCCGTAGGAGTTGCCGTAATAGTGGAGTTTCTGCTCGCCCAGCGCCACCCGGACGGCCTCCAGGTCGTGGGCCCCTTGACCGGAGTCCAGGTTGCCCGCGAGCGGGCCGGCCGCCTCGGCGCAGCCGAGGCCGAAGCGACGGTTCTGCTCCGTGTACCGGGCGTAGGTGGCGCGGTCGGGGAACACCCACTCCGCGTTCGTGGCCCACGGCGCCGGGTCGGGGCAGCGCACCCCGGTGCTGGCCTCGAATCCGCGCGGGTCGAAGACCACCACGTCGAACCATTGGGTCAGGTAGGCGAAGGCCTTCTCCGCCACGCGCAGGACCGAGATCTGCTGGGCGGGGCCGCCCATGTTGAGGACAAGCGTCCCCTTCTTGGCGGCCGGGTCCCGGGCGGGCAGCTTGGCGAGCCCCAGCGTGATCTGCTCGCCCTTGGGGGCGGCCCAGTCGGCGGGCACGGTGATCCGGCCGCATTGCAGGCCGTCTCCGCAGTCCTGCCAGGAAAGCTTGGCGCCTGCCGTCGCTGTCGCCGGTGCTGCGGCCACCGTGGAGAGCAGCATCGTGCTGAGCACGGCGAGGATCGTCTTCTTCATGGCCCTCAGCCTTGCCGTAAGGCCTGCCGCCGGTCGTCCACCTTTCGATAGATCCTCACGCGCCCCCGCGTCTCCGGGTGCGTGGCGCGCCTAAACTTGACGGCGCGGGCTTCAGGCCTCGGGGTCCCAGTAGTAATGGAGCAGGTTCCAACGAACCCGCCGCTGAGCTGCGGCAATGTGTGCTCCGTGCTGAGCTGAAGGACGATCCGCCTGGCTATTCTGTCCCGGTAGGGCGACGTATCGGGGTCCTGGCAGCGTGAACTGGTAGTCGGGGGTTCAGGATCCGGCGCGATAGCGGGTGAGCATGAGGGCGACGGCTTCGTCCACGATCGTGGTGTCGGTGGGGTCGGGCGGGACGAAGTCGGTCCGTACGAGTTGAGGCCACAGGAGCTGGCCGCAGATCATGCCGAGGAACTGTTCGGCCACTGCGGATGCCGGCTGTGTCTGTCCGTCGGCCGAACGGAAGTCGAGTGTGCCGGCCTGCGCTTCGGCGTCCAGGTAGTCGCGGAGCCGGTCGAAGAAGGGTCCGCGGTCGATGGCGAAGCCGGTGCCGACGATGTCGGCGAGTTCCGGCATCTGGGGAAGTTCGGTGATGATGAGGCGGCACAGCGCCGCCGTGCCGGGCCGCGAGACCAGGCAGGCGTAGTCGCGGCCGATGTGATCCAGGCCGTACCGGGGATCACCGGGCGGGGGTGGTTCGGCGTACTGCACATCCAGCTGCCACTGTTCGGAGGTGACGGCCGCGAACAGCGCAGCCTTGGAGGGGTACCTCTTGAAGAGGGTGCCGGTGGAGACGCGGGCCTCCTTGGCGATCTGGGCCAGGGAGGTCTTGTCGTATCCCCGGGCGAGGAAGAGGTCGCGGGCGGCGCTGATGATGCGCGCGCGGTTCTCCGCTTTGATCTGCGCGTGATACCCGGCCTGGCACGTATCGCCACCGGTTTCCGCTCGGTCACGGTCCGCCACCGTCATACCCACGCCCCTCGCCCGTCTCCCAGCCGCGTCCTCGCTGTCAGAGGACGGTCTGGCCGCCGTCCAGGATAAGGTCCTGGCCCACAGTGAAGGCGGAGACATCGGAGGCCAGGTATACGACGGCTTCCGCGACCTCCTCGGGCATACCCATGCGGCCCAGCGGGATGCCGGAGCTGATCGCCTCCAGAACCGCCGTCTGCTGCGCGGGGTCCTCGATCCCGAGCTTAGAGTACAGCGGGGTGTCCACCGGGCCGGGACTGACCGCGTTGAACCGGATGCCGTGCGACCTGAGCAGGTCCGCGTTCCACGACCGCATCAGGGAGCCGACAGCCGCCTTCGTCGCGGCGTAGGCGTTCGAGTGGCCATAGCCGCCGTGCGCGCTGCTGGACGCGTTGAGGATGACCGAGGACGGGTTGGCCAGCACGGGCATGAGGGCCTGCGTGAGAAAGAAGACGCTCTTGACGTTGATGTCGAAGAGCCGGTCGAAACTGTCCTCCGTGTGGTCCTCGAACGGCCGCCAGTCCGAGACGCCGGCGTTCAGGAACGCCACGTCCAGCTCCCCGAAGTGCTCACGCACCCGCTCCGCCAGGCCGCGCTGCGCATCGAGATCGCGGGCATCGGCCCGCACCACCGGCACCTTGTCCCCGAGGATCTGCCGCGCCTTGTCGATGCTGGCCGGGGTTACGCCTGTGACCAGCACGTCGGCCCCCTCCGCGATAAAACGCCGCGCGGTCTCCAGACCGATCCCACTCGTGCCGCCGGTGATGAGGGCGCGCTTGCCCGCAAGACGATTCATGTTGGTTGTTCCTTGCCGAGTCGTAAGGTAAGTCGATGGACTCACCACATGAAGGTAAGGCCCGCACCACCCCTAAGGCAAGTCGATCAACTTACCCGGTGGCCTGGGGTGGTTCGGCCACCTCGGAGAAGGTGGGCGACACCGGCTCGAAGGCCATGTCGCTATCGTCGGCGAGGAGCCGGGTAATGGTGGTCTTCCCGACGCCGGGCGGCACCGCGGGATGGTGGAGTCGAGGCGCTGCTGGGCGACCATGCGGGCCCAGCGATGACGTCCTGCAGGCCGAGGTTGCTGGCCTCGGCGAGCCGCCCGCCGTACTGCGACAGCGAGAGCGCGCCCAGTGCGCCGAGCCGGTAGTTGACCGACACGCTCACCACGCGCCCCGTCGCGGCGAGACCGGCGGCGTTCGAGGTGGTCTGCGTGTTCGCGCCGTACTCGAATCCGCCGCCATGGAGGTACACGGCCACCGGAAGCGCCTTCCCGGTCGGCTGCTCGGGAGCCCACACGTTCAGGTTCAGGCAGTCCTCGCCCATCCCGCTGTCCGCTTCGAGCCAGTCGCCGCTGTCGGGCTGGACAGAGACGACGCCCTTGCGGTCATAAGGGCGGTCCGGATCGAAATCCGCGACCACGGGGCGGCGGTATCGCTCGGCGGTGGCGAAGGGGATTCCCCACCAGGACCGCACCCCTGGTGCAGTCGGAGCCTTGGGCGCGGTCGCGGTCATGGCGTGAGATTCCTTCCGGTGCGGTTCGGGTGTTTCGCGCGGCGTGTCGGCGGCTGATCGCTCGCGGTGACGCTCTCCAAGCATTCCCTGGACTCCGATGAATCGCCGAGCGGACAGCAGCCACCCGGTGGTCATCAGGTGACACTTTCTCTGTACCTCCTTCTCCTAGCCAGGCCGCCGCGGCGGCCTCCACGCGACCCTGCCCGGCAGGCTGGCTTTGCCGGGGTCCGCGCACGGAGCACTCCACACAGCACGCGACCGAGCCCACCATCGCCTCTTCACAGGAGAGCCCTGAACCCGACAACCCATCCGCTACCCCGAAGCCATCGAGGCACCTGGGTCTCCTCCCACGGCAGCGACTTCAACCACGACTACGGCGTCTCCTTCACCCCCGAGCAACAGGCCGACGGCGCCACCTACAACTTCCGGCCAGAAGCACACCCTGCCGCCGAACTGCCGGGGATGAGCGCGTTCGCCCTACAGGACGGCACCGTCTACCACACCTACTCAAGCTACGCGCGCGGCGCGGACTCCATGATCAGCGCCTACCAGCTCCTCGACCGCACGCCCCACGGACGGAACGAGGACGACCTGCCCTACCCGATGGCATGGGTACGCCGCCACGACGAATACACCCCATAACGCTCGACCCCGGCCTGCTCCGACCGCCTCGGGCCAGCCGCAAGGTCCGACCGGGCCAACTGATCCGTCGAGCGCAGTCAGGACAGCTGATAGTCATCTAGCCCTCGCCCTGAGCACGAGTCATGGGTTCAGGGGCGAGTTCGTTGGATTCTGCTCCACTGCTACTGGGACACCGCCTCCGGCGGAGGCTCCTCGTTGGCAAGTTCCAGAAGAACCTCGCCATGGCACGCCTCGCCTTCGGGGCAAGGACAGCACAGCGATCGACCGCGCAGTTCGTAAAGGTGTTCGCGTATCCACCGTCGATCGAAGTGACGGTTTCCCACCTGGAGTACGTCCGGGTCCTCCGGAATCGAGCCAAGGATCCACGACCGATACCGCCGGGCACATAGCTCGTGAGCGGCGTGATCGTCGTCGGCGATGCCGTCCGCGAGCGCTTGCGCCACCGTGAAGGGATTGCCCCACCGCGAGGTACGGTCGACGATCACAGCGCCGGCCGGCTTCCGCCAGCCGGGGGCACGACGCCGCCGGATCCGAACCGGAGTCATCCCCCACCTCGAATCGACGATGGGCTCCCGAGCGCTGCAAACACTGGCGCACCCGCTAACAGATCGCGACGTCCGTGAAGCGCCCGAGGCCCGGTGTCCGGCGTCCCATCTCTTCAGTAGAACTGAAGTAAGTCCTGCTGAGCAAGCCCTGACCGAGGAGCAGCTGCTCAGCGCAGGACGGTGGCCAGCAGGTCTGTGCCCAGCGTCGTCATCTCGGGCAGGTTGAGGGTGTAGTGGATGTAGCGCCCGTGCCGCCGGGTGGTGAGCAGGCCCGCGCGGCGCAGGACGGCGAGGTGGCGGGAGACCTCCGGGGGCGAGAGTTCCCAGGCGTGCGCCAGCTCGCCAGTGGTGTGCGGGCCGCGGGCCAAGGTGCGCAGCAGCCGCAGTCGTACCGGATGTGCGAGTGCCTCCAGCCGGAGGGTGATCGTTTCCAGCGAAACCGGCTCTGACGGACTCGGCTCGGCCACGGGGTACTGCACCACCGGCTGCCACCCAGGCGCGTGGACCACCACCAGGTGCGGGCGGCCGAAGTCACTTGGGATGAAGGTGACGCCGCTGTCGTGGGCGGCGGTCGCGTTGTCCTGCAGCTTGTCCACGATGATGCGCTCGCCGTCCGGTGCCAGGGTGACCGCGCCGGAGACCGAGGCGAGTGCCGCCCCGATGCCCTGGCGCTTCAGCAGGTCGTTCTTCAGGCGCAGGTCGGTGGCCAGTCGCACGGCGACGCCTGTCCAGGCGGCATCGAAGAACGCCTCGGCGCACTGTTCGAAGGTGTGGCGCACCCGCGCCCGCACCGCGGCCGGGTCCGCGAGCAGCCGCTCCGCGAATGCCTCTTGGAGCGCGCCGCGGGCCTGGGCCAGGTCCAGGGCCCGCTCGCGCGCGGTCGCGTCGGCGAGCGGCGACGGCGCGGCGAAGAGGACTCGATTGCTGCCGCACGTGGTGATGAGCGCGGCGGTCACATAGGCCTCGTCGTCGATCCGATCCACATCGTCCAACTCCTCGGCGAGAGTCTGCCGAGGCCGGGCGGGGACCAGGAAATCGGCTCGTGAGGAACGCCAGAGGAACTCCGCCTCCCGCAACCTCTCGGCCAGCTCCGGCGGCATCCCGGACCAGACGTCCCCCGCCCAGCCGGCCAGCCGCGGGTGATGCCCGGGTTCGGCCAGGACATGCAACATCGCGGTCAGCTCGGCCAGCGGGGAGGCGGCGAACCGCAGCCGCTCGGCCGGTAACCCGGTGATGTCGATGCGTACCGTCATCCCCCCATCATCGCTGGTCGGACGGCCGGCGACGGCGCCGGTTGACGATGTCCGTCAACCGACGTGCCGCATCCGGCAGCCCGGCACAACCGTTGGCGCCATGGCAACCACCACCAACATCCATCCCCGCGCCCTCCTCCGAGCCTCCGGAGGCCCCCGCTACGCCGCCGCCCTGGCCGTGGACGCGCTCGGCACCGGCCTGCTGCGGCCCTTTCTGCTGCTCTACGGGGTGATGGTGCTCAGGCTGTCCGCGCCGGTCACCGGCACCGCCATGACAGCCGGTGTCGTCGCGGGTCTCGTATGCATGCCCGGGGTGGGCCGATGGCTGGACCGGGGCGCACGCAGCACGGTCGTGGCGGCGTCGATGCTGGTGCGGGTCCTGGGCGTGGCGCTGTTGCTGGCCACCCCGACGGGGAACGTCTGGCTGTTCGCGACAGCGGCGCTCTTCCTCGGCATCGGCAACCAGGCATGGCCGGCCGCCCACGCCGCCCTCGTGGCCACACTCGCCCACGGCCGGGAACGCGACGCCGCCCTCGCAGGGGGCCGCGCCCTGCGCAACGCCGGCCTGGGCGCCGGCGCACTCCTCGCCACCGCATGCCTGGCGGGCGGCACCACCGCATTGCAGGCGCTGGCAGCCGTCACCGGGTTCGCCTACCTCGCCGCGGCGGCCTTGGCGTGGTCGGTCCATGTGCACGCTCATCCGGCCGATGCCGCGGCCAAGGACAGGGACGACGAGCCCGCACCCCGGATGCGCGCGCTGCTGGCCGCCAACGTGATCTACGTCTTCTGCCTCAACGTCCCCGAAATCGCGCTCCCTCTGGTCCTGGTGACGCAGATGCACGCGTCCCCGGTGTGGTCGGCGGCCATCTTTGTCGCCAACACGGTGCTGGTGGTGACCTTGCAGGTTCCGGTCACCGTCGTGATGTCCCGCTTCCCTCGCCGGTCTGTGCTGGCAATCGCCGGCGTGGTGCTCGCCGTGTCCTACCTCGGCTTCCTCGCGGCCACCTCCCTGGGACACGGCTGGGCTGCCCCGGCCGTCGCCGCGGTGTCCGTGGTCTGCACCCTCGGCGAGATCCTCTACGCGGGCAGCGCCACCGCGCTCGCCACCGACCTCGCCCCGACGCATGTCCTGGGACGCACCCTCGCCCGCTTCCAGCTCTCCACGGGCTTCGGTCTCGCCGTCTCCCCAGCGGTCATCACCGCTCTCGCACCCCACGGCCCGGCTGCCCTCTGGGGCAGCCTCGCCGCCGCGACGCTCCTCTCCGCCTCGGCCGTCGCCCGCTGAGCATGCTCGATCACGAGGCACTACGGAACGGCCGCTACCGCCGAGACCAAGCAAGGAACGCGGCTCAGCGGCTGGTGTCGCCGGGGGCGAGGATGTCGCGACGGGCGATCAGCCGGTCCAGGCAGGTCGCCGCCCGTAGGGAGCGACTCGGACACCGCCTGTTCAGGCCGGCGGGGCGTAGAAGGCGCTGGTGTTGTCGGCGGCGGCCTTCGCCTGGTCGGCGGGCGCGCCCGCCGCCTCATGGGCTTCCCCCCACAGCCGGCTGCACGTCGTGCTGTAGGTACGGCCCTCGTCGCTCCCCTGCCAGGCGATCGGATCGGCGATGGATTCGCCCGCCAGGTGGAGGGCCAAGCCGAGCAGCCCTTGGTCCCAGCCGACGCCCACGGCGCCCGGTCCGAACTGGTCCCACATGTCGGGCGGCGCGGCGGCGGTGTGCCGGAGCTCGAACAGCGTGCGCTCGGCGCTATCGGCGGACAGCCGTACCTCGACCTCGGACAGGCCGGGGGCGTCGCCGAAGACCCAGGTGACCTTGAAGCGGTGCGGCGGCTCGCACTCGAGCACCTTTCCACCGGCGTTGCCTTCGAGCTGGTAGTGGCCGCCGAGCTGCAGGTCCCCCTTGACGGGCAGGAACCAGCGGCTGATGCGCTCCGCGGACGTGCAGGCGTCCCACAGGTCCTCGATGTCGGCGTCGTAGTGGCGGCGCAGCACCACGGTCTTGAGCTCGTCGCCGTCTTCCAGCTGCCGGTGGACGTATTCGATCTGCTTGATGATGTCGATCATGTGTGCTCGTTTCTCGATGATGGGCCGGGAGCGCGGCGTTCCCGCTTGCCTCGCGCCAGCTCGGTGGCCAGCGCGTCCAGCCGCTGCTCCCAGAACCCGCGAAAGCGTTCCAGCCAGACGTCGACCTCCCGCAGCGGCCCGGGCTCGACGGCGTAGAGCCGCCGGGTGCCCTCGGCCCGCACGCTGGCGAACCCGTTGTCCCGCAGCACCCGCAGATGCTGCGAGACGGCCGGTTGGGAGATGCTGTGCTCGCTCTGGATGACCGTGGTGACCTCACCGGAGCTCAGCTCGCCGTCGGCCAGCAGCTCCAGGATCCGGCGCCGGACCGGGTCTCCGAGGACGTCGAATGCATGCACATGACGGAGTATTTCAAGCCAGACTTATATAAGTCAAACCTGGCATTCAAGTTGTCGCCGGGCGGATGGGGCCGGAGGGGGGTGACCCATCCGCCCGGCGGGTCTGTGTGTCACCGTGCCGCATAAGCGCGGATGACCTCCTGGGAGAAGGTGTTACCGTCGACGTCGGCGGCCTTGAGCCGCAGCGAGACGAAGCCCCCGGGCCGCCGGTCCAGCGTGGCCTCGTAGGAGTCCGTGCCGCCCTTCGCGCGCAGGCGGGTCGCCCGCCACGTGGCGCCGTCGTCGTAGGACACCTCCAGGGACACCTCCTTCAGCGCGCTCCGCGCCGCCCCCTCCTGGCGATGGAGGGACACGCCGAGCTTGGCCGAGCGGGCCTGGTTCTTCAGGTCGACGGGCGCGTCGATCCCGGCCAGGATCAGCGGGATCACCGTGGCGACCCCCGCGTCCACATGCTCCGAACTGAACGTCCACACCGACCGGGACCGCGTCGACAGTTTCGCCCAGGTGGCCTCGTTGAGCACGTCGTACTCGATCCGGTACGTGGACTTCTCCGCCGGCAGGGGCACGCTGCCCGAGGGCAGGTAGTTGGTCTGCTGGAGCAGTGTGTCGCCCTGGTAGAGGCGGAAATCGGTTTTCATGCCGTGCTCGAACGTGCTGGTGTAGGTGTCGCCGTAGTTGCCGCTCGCGTCGATGAAGCCCTGCATGGAGACGCGCAGCTTGTCGCCCTCCCTGCGCAGCGGATTGCGCGGGTTGACGCCCGGCAGCAGCGGCTGCTTGAACCAGGTGCGCTCCACCCGCTCCCCCGCCTTGTAACTGCGGAACTCCGGCGACGACAGAGCGATACGCGCAGTGTCCACGTGCGGCCACATCGTGTTGTAGTGCCGCTCGGGACTGCCCGCCGAGGCGCTCCAGCGCAGGTCGGGGTCGGGAGTGAAGTACTGGACCTGGGTACGCGGCGTCTTGGCCAGCGGCCGGTTCGTGGAGATCGACGAGGTGTCCCACGGCTCGAACACGAACCGCGCCTCGTTCACCGTCACGTCGTCGGCGAGCTGGCTGTGATAGCCCGCCTCGGTCCTGGCCAGGGACCGGTCGCGCACCACGTACCGCAGCGAGTCCGGCACCCGGCCCTTCTCGCGCAGGTACAGGTCGTACACGTAAGGGCTGGCCACGATCCCCTTGGCCAGGACGGGCACGGGCAGCCGCCGCAGCCGCTCGACCAGCCTCAGGCCCTCCTCCTGCGTCAGCCGGACGGTCGGGACCGTGAGCTTGACGCCGATGCCGCCCGAGGTGATGTCCGCCCCCGGATGGTCGCTGTAGATCGCCACCATTCTGGCTCCCGCGGCCGCGGCCGCGTTGGACTGGGCCGAGACGGGCACGCCGTCGGTACGGCGGATGACCGCCAGCTTGCCGCGCAGGTCGCGGGCCTTGATCTCCTCGGCCGTGCCGCGTCCGGCGTCGACCGCCGGGAGCAGCGCGGTGCCGTCCAGCTTCGGGTATTCGGTGGCGTAGTCGCTGAAGGAGACCGGGTCGTAGTACTGGGGGTTCAGGTCGAGGCCAGGGCTCGTCAGGGTGATCGCGGGTGCCTCCAGCCGCCAGCGGGTGGCGACGGTGAAGGTGCCCTTGGTGACCTTCTTGGTCGGCTGGATGAACAGCCGCTCCTCGACCTGCCCGCCGGGCGAGATGTTGGTGCCGCCGCGCAGCGCCGTCCCCTTCTCGCCGGCGCGGTACCAGGCGAGCTGCGCCGCGGCGCCCATGTTCCGCTTGGTCTTGTGGTCGGGAGTCCGGATCTCGACCTCGACGGCCTTGCGGGCGTCGAGTACGACCTCGGTGTCCCCGGTGATCTTCATCTCGGGGTCGCCGACGAGGCTCTCGTTCAGTGGCTTGCCCGACGCCGTGCTGTCCTGGGTGGCGGGCATGGTGAAGATGTGGCCGAGTACGGAGTAGGTGCCGGGCTTGACCAGCAGGCAGGTGCCGGTGCCGGACTTCTGCTCGGTGCACGGCTGGGCCGGGTCGCCGGGCAGGACGCGCCCGACCAGGGTGCCTTCGTCCAGGTTCAGCACCGTGAAGCCGCCGCGCGCGTTGCGGCCGTCCCTGGCCACCCCGCGCACCCGCAGCTCGACGCGCCGCTGCTCGACGCTCGCGGTCAGCAGGGTCCGTACGGTGGCGCCGCCGGGAACGCTCGCCGACAGCTCCTCCCGCAGCCGGCCGGGCGGCGCGTCCTTGAGGGTCACCTTCACCTCGGCCTGTCCGGCGGCGGGCACGGTCACCTCGCCGGGTTCGGCGGTGAACGGGCCGCCGGCCTTCAGGTCCAGCTCGACGGGCTCCTTGCCGAGGTTGCGGTACGTCATCGTGACGCTCTTGCCGCCGCCTTCCGCGAGGCCGCCGAAGTTCACCGAACCCGCCGAGGCGACGACGGCGCCCTTCAGCGCCGCGCCGACGTCGATCCGGCCGGTGCCCCGCGCGTCGGCGGGCGTGCCCGGCATGGGCTTGGCGGTCTCCATCAGCAAGGACTTCAGCTCGGGCCCGGTGATGCCGGGCCGGGCCTGCCGCAGCAGCGCCGCGGCGCCCGCGACGTGCGGGCTGGCCATCGAGGTCCCCGACATCGTGACGTAGCCGCCGCCCGCCTTGGCGGCGGTGATCTCCACGCCCGGCGCGGTGACGTCGGGCTTGACCGAGCCGTCCACGTCGATCGGGCCCTTGCTGGAGAAGGCGGCCAGCTGGTCGGCGTGGTCGACCGCGCCGACGGTCAGCGCGTCGGCGGAGTCGCCGGGGGCTCCGACGCAGCCATCGCAGCCGTCGTTGCCCGCCGCCACCACGAACAACGTGCCGTACTGCTGGGACAGCCGCGACACGGCCGAGGAGAGCGGCCCGCCCGCGACGCGGCTGCCCAGGCTCATGTTGACGACCTGCGCGTGCTTCTCCCCCGCCGCCCACTCCATGCCGTCGATGATCCAGGAGAGCTGGCCCTTGCCGTCGCCGCCCAGAACCCGGCCGTTCAGCAGCCCCACCCCGGGCGCCACACCCTTGCGGCGGCCGTCCGAGACGGCACCGGAGCCCGCGATGGTGCTCGCGACGTGGGTGCCGTGGCCGTTGGGGTCGCCGCTCACGCTCTCGCCGGTGAAGTCGCGCTGGTCGGTCACCTTCCCGGTCAGGTCGGCATGGGTGGCGTCGATGCCGGTGTCGAGCACCGCCACGGTCGTGCCCGTGCCGTCGAAGCCGGCCGCCCACGCCTCGGGCGCGCCGATCTGGGGCACGCTGTTCTCCAGCACCGGCTCCACCTTGCGGTCGAGCCAGATCTTCGACACTCCGGCCAAGGGGCTCGCCGCGCGGGCTGCGGTTCCGGCGGCGAGCCCGGCCAGCGCGGCGCCGAAACGGGCCGCGTCATGGGTGGCGATCGACACTCCCGCGCCGCCGATGCTCTCCAGCGTGCGGAGCTGCTTGACGGCCGGGATGGCGGACTTGGCGGTGTTGCCCTCGTAGGTGAGGATGAGCGGGATCGCGGCGTCGTAGCCGTCCTCGGCCAGTTCAGAGACGTCGAACAGCGCCGCGTCGAGACGCTGCGGGACCAGGGCGGCGACGTCGTCGGGGATGACGCTCAGCTGTCCGTCGGCCTCCAGCACCTGGAAGTTCGGTACGGAGCCGTCCGCGCGCGGGGCCGGGGTGATCGTCACCGCCTGATGCCCGCCGTCGACGGCGCGCAGGTGCACCTGGTCGCCGGTGATGAGGGTGATCTCCCCGCCGGTCGTACCCGCCGCGAGCCCGGAGGCCGCGAGTCCGGAGGCCGCGAGTCCGGAGGCGGCCACCTCGGCGCCGGCCCGGGAACCGGGCACCGACAGCGCGGAGACGGCCAGCACCGCCGCGACGGTGGCCACCGCCCTTCGCCCACGCAGCATTGACGACCTCCAGCGAATCGGTAAGAGAAGCTACCGAATTCCTAGTGGTCATGATCTGGCGTTGTCCATGCGAAAGGCATGGCCAGATCCCGACTTGTCGTGAACTCGCCAGCCCTAGAGCTCCCCGACCTCGGCACCACGATCAGCCCGAACAGTGCCAGTATCAGCTCGCTGACACCGTCGAAGACGTCCGGTCGCGAAACGATCTCCACGCCGACGTTGCGTGGCTTCCGATCTGAGAGCGGTGCCGGGCCCCGGAGTGTGGCGCGCCCCCGGATTCTCGGCCGCGGAGCTGGGGTACTGTCGGAAGCCCGGTATCCCAGAAGGAGACTTCTGCTCTTGTCCGAATCCCTGAAAGCCGACTGCGAAAGCTGCTTCGGGCTGTGCTGCGTGGCGCTGCCCTTCGCGGCCTCGGCCGACTTCGCGATCGACAAGGACGCCGGACGGCCGTGCCCCAACCTGGAGGCGGACTTCCGCTGCGGCATCCACCGCGACCTCAGGGAGCGCGGCTTCCCGGGCTGCACGGTCTATGACTGCTTCGGCGCGGGGCAGAAGGTCTCCCAGATCACTTTCGTCGGGCAGGACTGGCGGCGGGCTCCGGAGACGGCCACGCGGATGTTCGCGGTGTTCCCGGTGGTGCGCCAGCTCCACGAGTTGCTGTGGTACCTGACCGAGGCGCTGACCCTCGACCCGGCCCGCGAGCTCCACGACGACCTCCGCGCCGCGCTCGACGAGACCGGCCGTCTCAGCACCGGCGACGCCGACGCCCTCCTGCTCGTGGACGTGCCCGCGCACCGGCAGAGCGTCAACACGCTGCTGCTGCGTACGAGCGAGCTGGTCCGGGGCGAGACCCCGCGCCGGAAGAACCGCAGGGGCGCCGACCTCATCGGGGCCAAGCTCAAGGGCGCCGACCTGCGAGGTGCCGACCTGCGCGGGGCCTACCTCATCGGCGCCGACCTGCGTGGCGCCGACCTGCGGCTGGCCGACCTGATCGGCGCCGACCTCCGAGGCGCCGAGCTCGCCGGCGCCGACCTCACGGGCAGCATCTTCCTCACCCAGCCGCAGCTCAACGCGGCCGGCGGCGACAGCGCCACCAAGCTGCCGTCCGCGCTCACGCGCCCGGCCCACTGGTCGGCCCCGGACCGGCCACGACGGGGTGCCCGGCCGCGCCGATGACGCGCTCCGGCGAGGCGCGTGGCGCTGATACCGGCGCACGTGAGGAGCTGAAGGCGCAGGGCGGCAAGGGGTTCATGTTCGGTACGAGCCGCGCCCATTCCTGCGACTGGGGCACGGAGGCGATGTCGCAGGCATGGCGCAGCGACGCCCCTTCGTCCAGATCCCACCAGCGCACCGTGCCGAGCGCTCCGGTGACGGCCAGGCGCCCATGGCCGGCGGCGAAGCCCAGCGCCCGGATGGAGCCCTGGCGGGTGGACAGGGCGAACAGCTCGCGGCGCCCCTGGACCTGCCAGAGCCGCACCGTGCCGTCGTCGGAGCCGATCGCCAGCATGGTGCCGTCCGCGCTGTAGGCGAGCGCCGTGATCGGCGCGGTGGCGACCATGAGGAGCCGCCGCGAGGCGGGATCGCCGAGCCGCCGCACATAGACGGCCCGGTCCTCGCCTGTCGTCAGCGTCCGCACGCCGGGGTCGAACGCGAGCGAGCCCACCGTCCCGCTCGCCGTCCACTTGTCCACTCTGGCGGCTTGACCCGCGGTGATGTGCCACACCAGGATCTCGTTGCCATAGCCGCCCGCCACGAGATCGCCTTCGGGGTCGACGGCGACACCGTGCTGGTCTGCGGCCCCGGAGTCGAGCCGGTAGAGCTCGGTACGGCGCCGCAGGCTCCAGACCCGTATCCAACCCCTGTCACCGCCGGCCACCAGCAGGTCACCGTCCTTCCCGCCCCTTGCCAGAGCGCGGAGGCGTGAGTACGGCAGGGACAGCTGCTCGCACTGCCCGGTCGCGGCGGCGGGTCCGCCGGAGCGAACGACGCCGTCGGCGCCACCCGTCACCAGACCCCAGGGTCCCCATGCCGCCGCGACCGTCTCCGGCTCGGGACAGCCACGGATCTCCCAGCCCGAGGTGTCCCAGATGGCCCCGGTCGTGTCGGCGGCGGCGCTGACCAGCAGCGTCCCGCTGCGGGGGAAGGCGACCGCGTGCACGGCGCCGCTGTGGCCGCTCAGCTCGGCCAGCCGGCGGCCCGCTGCCACGTCCCACAGCAGGATCCGCTGGTCCTCACCCGCCGTGGCCAGCAGCTGGCCGTCGCCGCGGAAGTCGAGATCCCACGCGGCGCCGCGATGCCCGGTGAGCACCCCCGACGGGTGCCAGTCGGAGGTACGCCAGAGTCGTACGGCACCGTCGTCACCGGCGGCGGCCAGCCGCGTGCCGTCCGGGCTGAAGGCGACGTCGTGCAACGCGTGCGCGCCCGCTTGGAGAGCCGGCGGCGGCCCGCTCTCGCCGTCGGTGCGCCAGAGCCGCAGTCTTCCGTCGTGGCCGGCGGCGGCCAGCAGCGTGCCATCGGGGCTGAACGCGGCACCTTCGATCGCGTCGGACCCCCACGGCGGAGCCGGCAGCGCCCGCAGGTCGCTCGCCCGCCACAGCACGACCCCGGTCCCGGCCACGGCCAGGATCGAGCCCTTCTGATCGAAGGAGAGGCCGCCCATCGCCGTACCGCCCGGTAGCTCGCGCGTCGCCAGCCTCCTGCCGGTCCCGGCGTCCCACATCCGCAGCCGCTTGTCATCGCCCGCCCCGGCGACCAGGCGCCCGTCCGGGCTGACGGCGATGGCGGTGAGGCGGGCGGAGAGGTCTTCCAGCGTATGGGTCACGGTCCGGCGGCGAGCGTCCCACAGCAGGGCGCGGCCACCGTGGTCGACGGTGGCGAGCGTCGAGCCGTCAGCGCTGAAGGACGCCCCCCACAGTGCCGCCCCGTGCCCGGCCAGGCGGCCGGCGAACCCGTCCGCCTGCGTGCTCATCAGCGCGCCGAGCGACTGCGGAGTGCGGTCCTGCTCGACGGCCGCCGCGGCGAGCAGCGCCGCCACCTCCGGCCGGTGCCCGGCCAGCCGGGCCGCCTCGACGGACAGCCGCCCGGCCAGGGAACCGCGTTCCTGCCGGTGCGCCTCCGCCGCCTGCCTGACCGCGACCACCATGCCGACCGCGGTCAGCGCCAGCGTGATTCCCAGGCAGCGGACCAGGCGGCGCAGCCTGCGGTTACGCCGCAGCGTCTCGACTTGCTCGGCCTCACCGCATTGCCGGCTGGCGGTCAGGAAGTCGCACTCGGCGGGGGTGAGGGCGACGGCGAGTGCCGCGTCGGCCCATTCGCGCAGCATGGTCAGCTGGGGACCGCGCATCAGCAGGCCGTCGTCGCGGCCCGCACCTTCCCACGCCTCGGCGGCGTCGGCGAGCTGCCGCCGGATCCGCAGCCCCGTCCGGTCGGCGTCGATCCAGCCTTTCAGCCGGGGCCAGGCGTCGAACAGGACCTCGTGACTGATCTCCACCCATGCGGTGTTGGCCGTCAGCAGCCGGGCCCGGATGAACGCCTCCAGGACGGCCTCGTCCCCGTCGTCGGTCAGTGCCTGGCGGGCCAGCCGGCGGCGGGTGTCGGCCGTCCCGTCGCCGACCTGGATCAGGCGCAGCATCATGTGCCGGGCCACCTGCTGCTGTGCCGGGTCGAGCTCCGCGTACGCCTGCTCCGCCGTGACCTCGATCGCCCCCCGGATGCCGCCGGTACGCTCGTAGCCCGCGACGGTGAGCAGACTGCCGGTCCGCTTCTGCCAGGTCGCCCGCAGAGCATGGGACAGCAGGGGCAGCGCCCCGGCGTCGCAGGCGCCGCTGGTGCGGGCGCCCACGTCGCGCAGCAGCAGCTCGACCAGGCCGGCTTCGATGTCCAGCTGCGCCACGGCGGCCGGCTCGCTGATCGCCTGGCGCAGCTGCCCGGCCGCCATCGGCCCGAGCGGCAGGCAACGCGCCCGCAGCGCCGCCAGCAGCGGCGGGTGGGCCACGCACTGGCCGTAGAAATCGGCGCGTACGCCCAGGACCACCGCGAGACCGGCCGCCGCCCGGTGGCACAGCTCGGCGATGAACGCCTGCCGGGCGGCCTCGTCGCCGCAGAGCGTGAACAGCTCCTCGAACTGGTCGACGATCACCAGCGTGCGCGAGTCGACGCCGCCCAGCTCGCGCATCGGCTGGGCGGTCGGCGTCAGGTACGCCACGCTCGGCCGGCCCGGCCGGCGACCGGGCAGCGCGCCCCGCAGCACGGCCGGCGCCAGACCGGCGCGCAGCAGCGAGGACTTGCCCACTCCCGACGGGCCGATCACGATCGCCGGATGACCCGCCGTATCGGGGTCGGCGAGCAGGGCCACCAGATCGGCCACGGCCCGCTCGCGACCGAAGAACAAGCGCGCGTCCCCGGTGCGGAAGGACGTCAGCCCCGGATAGGGGCACCCGGCAGCGGGCCGGGACCGCGAACGGCCCGTCTCGACCCGCCGCCGCGACTCGGCTCCGAACTCGGCCTCACGAGAATCCGCTGCGTTCGCCACACGGGAAATCTACCGTCACCCAACGTGATGGGAGATGGACTCTTCGTATATCAGGCGGTGCCGGTGGCCATCATGGCTGGGTAACCCGTAGGTGTCGCCGTTCGGCGAGCTCCTCCGCGCTGACCACGGTCAGAACCGGAGTGCCCGGCAGCGCGAACAAGGTCACCACCAGCTGCGACTGCGCGTCCGGAAGGTTGTTGCCGCCCTGGAGGTGGATCACGTCGCCCCCGGGCTCGAACACGGCGTCGCCGGCCTTGAGCACCCGGGGCGGCTGCCCCTCCAGCTCGAAGAGGATCTCGCCCTGGGTCACGTAGCCGAAGATCGGCCCGGGGTGCCGGTGCGGCGGCGCGCCGGGGTCGCCGGGCGGCAGGGTGACCCGGACGGTCCTGGCCTCGGCGCCGGCCGGAATCCGGGCCGCCGCCTCCGGCAGGGTCGCGATCACCTCAACGCCTGAAGGCTGGTGTGCGCTCATGTGTTCCTCCATCTGAACAGGGATTGTCCGGAGTGAGGACAAGACAGCCGCCCCGTTTGTGACAGGCCAACGGGGCGGTCGTGGTGTGTTCAGCCGGTCGGCTTCAGGTACCGGCTCAGCACCTCGGCCTCCGCGCGGAGCCGTTCGGCGTGGCCGTCGCGGCCCAGCCGCTCGTACTCCCGCGCGGCGACCGAGCGCTCCCGCACTTCCTTCTCGAGGATCGACAGCAGATCGGCCTCGGTGAGGAGGCGACGTTCCACGTCGGCGGCGCCCAGGCCGGCGGTCGATCCCGCGAAGTGCTCGTTGTGCTCCGGGGCGCCGGGCGGCGGGGGGTCGACCGCGACGGCTTCGGCGTTCTCGATCGCCGCCAGGGCGGAGCGGAGTGCGGTGATCGCGATGCGGTCGCGGGCCTTGAGAGCGGTTTTCAGATCGTCGCGCAGGTTGGCGCGCATGTGCCGAACTCCTGATCCGGGGTGAAGGTAACAATACGGCTGTACGATAGCGGGGTGCCGCGGGTTGCCGATCATGATCAGCGTCGTGTCCAGATCGCACGGGCATTCCAGCGTCTGCTCGCCGCGGAGGGGTTGGCCGGCGTCTCGTTCTCGCGCGTGGCGGCGGAGGCCGGGGTTTCGGTCGGGCTCATTCAGCACTACTTCGCCGGCAAGGACGAGCTGCTCCGCTTCGCCTACGACGACACCGTGCGTCGCATGAGCGAGCGGGTGGGGGCGCGCGTCCGTGAGGGTTCGGATGCCGGTCTCCAGGTCTCGCAGGTGCTGCTCGACAGTCTCGTCGAGCTGTTGCCGCTGGACGAGGAGCGGGAGATCGAGTATCGCGTCCGGCAGTGCCTTTCGACTCAGGCGCCGCATCACCCCGCTCTCGCCGAGGTCGCCCGGCGGGCGGGTGGTGACCTGCTCGGATACGTCACGATGGCGGTCGAGGACGGCAGGAAGCGCGGCGAGGTCGATTCCGGCGTGGACACCGTGCTCGCCGCCCGCATGATCCTCGCGACCTTGCAGGGCCTGGCCGATCAGGTCGCCCTCTCGGGTGCGGACGCGTTCTCGGCGCGCGACGTGTTGCGCCCGGTCGTCGCCACGGTGTTCGCCGGGCATCATGATCGCTCACTCTCCTGACTGCGGTACTTTTCATCGCAATACGGTCATACTGTTATCGTAGCAATATGACCATATTGCTACGGAGATCAGGTGGGACGGCGCCACTTGGCCGGGAACTCGCGACGCGCACACTGACCACGGAGTTCGCACCATGACCCAGCACGTGACCGTACAGCTGAGCAGCGGTGACATCCGCGGCCGCCGACTTGACGGCCACCTCTCCTTCCGGGGGATTCCTTATGCCGCGGCTCCGATCGGAGACCGGCGATGGCGGCCGCCCGCGCCGGTCGAGCCGTGGTCCGGGGTCCGGGACGCGACCATGCCCGGAAACCCGGCGCCGCAGCTGGCCCAGTCGTTCGCGGACGTCACCTCCGTGGACGAGGACTGTCTGACGCTCGACATCACCGTGCCGGATGCCGCCCAGGGCATCGGCCGCCCGGTGCTGGTATGGCTGCACGGTGGCGGCGGGACGAACGGCAGTGCCGCTGCCTACGAGGCTCAGCGGCTGGCCGTAGCCGGCGACGTCGTCGTCGTGGCGCCGAACTTCCGGCTCGGCGTGTTCGGGTGCTTCGGCTACCCGGGTCTCGCCGGCGGTGGCACCTTCGGTCTGCGGGATCAGCAGGCCGTACTGCGCTGGGTGCGGCGGGAAATCGCGCAATTCGGCGGCGACCCGGGGAATGTGACCCTGGTCGGAGAATCGTACGGGGCCCTCATGATCGCGGCACACCTCGTGTCACCCGCGTCGGCGGGGTTGTTCCACCGAGCGATCCTGCAGAGCCCGTTCTCGGTACTAGGCACGACGCCGACGCACACCTTCATTCCCGGTGTTCCGGCGCTCCCGCCGAGGTGGGCCCCGATGGCCGAACTGGAGCAGTTCGGCGCCGCGGTCGCGGCCGAGCGCGGCTGGGTCACGCCGGGCAGTGATCCCGAGTCGGCGCTCGCGCAGCTCCGGCGGGTCCCGGTGACAGACCTGCTCCAGGCCTCGGACTCCTTCATCCGGCCCGCCTTCGGCGGGATCACCCTGCCTGAGTCGCCCTCGACGGCGATACCCGCCGGACGATTCCACCGGATACCGCTGATGCTGGGTGCCATGCGCGACGAGGCGCGTTTCTTCGTCGGGCTCTTCGCCGACTTCGTCGGCAACCCGGTCACAGCCGAGAGCTACCCGCGGCTGGTGGCCGAGGCGTTCGGTGACTCGGCCGATCAGGTCGCCGCCCGCTACCCTCTCGACGGCTTCCCGACGCCGAGCCTCGCCTGGGCTCAGATCGCCACGGACCGGGCCTGGGCGCGACCGGCCTGGGAGCTGGGCCGCGCCTTCGCCGCGCACACCGGCACCTGGTTCTACGAGTTCGCCGACCGGGCCGCCCCATCGCTCGTGCCGCTCCCGGGGTTCCCGACCGGCGCCCAGCATTCGAGCGCCCTGGCGTACCAATTCGACTTTCCCGGCGGCGGTACGTCGCTGTCGGCGGCACAACGCGAGTTCGCCAACCGGATGAACCAGTACTGGACGACCTTCGCCCGCCACGGTGATCCCGCCCGCGCGGACCTGCCGGACTGGCCCGACGTCAGCACCGGTCACGTTCAATCCCTGGCACCCGAACGGATCGGCGGCACGGACTACGTGGCCGAGCACAGCCTCGACTTCTGGGCACGAATGCCCTGACCTCCGGCGCCCACCCCGGTCCAAGGTCGGCTCAGCGGAGGTCACCGGTGATGATCCACAGGTGGCCGAATGGGTCACGGACGCGGCCCGAGCGCTTTCCGTAGGGCCGGTTCTCGATGGGCACGAGCACCTCGGCGCCGTGGGCGATCATGCGTTCGCCGACCGCGTCCGGGTCGCCGACCTCGATCTCCAGGAGTACCGCGGAGCCGCCGAGGTCGCTTGGTGAGAGCCAGCCCCACGACGAGACGGCCGGCGAGACGCGGAAGGACGAACCGCCGATGCGGTGGTCGACGATGGCGGGCCGTCCATCGTCGCCCTGCGGAGCACGGAACACTTGCTCGGCGCCGAGCGCGTCCTGGTAGAACGCCGACGCGCGGTCCGGGTCGGGCACGATGAGACGAGGGGTAATGCGGATATCTGGCGTCATGTGCCCATGGTGAGGTCGGGTGGGCGTAAGGGTCTTGAACATATGGGAACGAACGCGCCCGCATCGGCTGTCACCTGGACGCGCGCTCCTCGCTCGGCAGCCGGTTGGAGGCGCGCTCCTCGCCCGGTGGCCGGTTGGAGGCACGCTTCTCGCCCGGTGGCCGATCGCGGGCCGGCGAACCCCGTACGGTCAGGCCTTCGGCGCGCAGCCACTCGGTGGGCGTGCACCCGGCCATGGCCCGCCACTCCCGGGTGAGGTGCGCCTGATCGGCGAATCCCGACGCGGCGGCCACCGCCGCCAGACCGTCCCCTCCCCCACCGGCGGCGGCCACGAGCCGGCCCCGGGCGGCCTCGAAGCGGACGAGCCGTTGGTACTCCTTCGGCGTCACCCCGAACTCGGTACGAACCGTACTGCTCAGGTGCCGCCGGGAGCGCCCGAGCAACTGAGCGGCCTCCTGCACCCGGGTGGTCCCGGACAGGACCGCGAGTGTGGCCCGCAGCTCGCGACTGTTGGCACGCTCGCCGTGCCGGGCCAGGCCGGTGAGCAGCGAGCGTTCGACGAGGGCGCGACGTTGCGGCCAGGACCGGCAGGCCGCCAAACGCTCCGGCAGGTCCGCCATCGCCGGGACGACGTCGGCGAGATCGGCGATGTCGCCGGCCAGTGCCGACGAGGGAAGTCCCAGCAGCGCGCCGGCGCCCAGTGGGCTGAGCGTCAACCACACGCCGCGCGTGCACCCCTCTTGCCGCAGCTCGGCCGCGCTCAGATGGAGCCCGGCCACCACCGCCCGGAGCCGTCTGCGTGAGCCGGGCCGCCCGACCCAGGCGATCTCCAGCGGGTCCTCCTCGGGGATCGTGATCGACACCGTGGATGAGGGAAGTCCGCGATGAACGCCGCCCGAGCCCGGCCCGAGATCGTACGCGGCCAGCGTCGCCACGAACGGCGCCAAGGCGGTGGAGATCTGGTCGGCGGGAACGGTCACCTTGTCACACTACGGCGGACAAGCTTCAGGGCGGCTGACCGTGGTCATGAGCTGCCGAGACCCCCGAGGGGCGCTCGCCGCGCGATGATCTTGCGGTGGCTGATCCGCCACCCCTGCTCGCCGTACGAGATGACATCGTCGTAGGTCGCGCTTCCGCAGGTGCCGCCCGCCATGATGGCGATCGCCTTGGACCGGGCGCGCACCCTGCCGTCGGCGAGTTCGGTGAGCACGACGTTGGTCACGTGATGGCCCACGGGGTTGCGCGCGCCCAGTGTGAGCGCGGCGTCCAGAATCGCCGCCACGCCCTCCAGTGATCCGACGCCGTAGTCGGTGGCGTCGTAGACGACGTCGGGGGTGAACAGCTCGTCCAGCCGGTCGAGCTCGCCGTTGTCGAACAGGTGCCCGTGCAGGGAGATCAGCTCTGTGATGGCCGCGCGGTCGTCGGCGCTCAGTGTCATGCTGGTCAGGTTAAGTGGGGAACTCCCCAGTTAGCAACCGACATTACTTCGCTGATCGCGTACGCCATGGGCTTCCAGCTCACCGCGCTCGGCCGGCTGGCCCTCGACCAGGTCGAGGCCCGCTCCCTCGCGCACCCGATCCTGAACGACCTGAGCGAGCGCTACGGCCACACGGTCCACCTCGGAGACCCCCACGACCATCACCGACGCCGCCGCATTCGAAGCCGACCTCACGCTCACCAGGGAGCGGGGCTGGGCCGAGGACGACGGCGAGCGCGAGGACCACATCAACTGCGTGGCACTGCCGGTGTTCGACGCCCCGCGGCAAGGTCACTCACGCCATCTCCATCACCGCCCTGCGCGCGGTCGCGCCGCTGGAGCAACTGCGTGCGCACATCGACACGTTCCGCCAAGCGGCCTACGAGATCTCGAAGAACCTGGGCTGGGGAGGAGACCCCAACGGGCGCCGCCGAGTTCCTCGCATCACTGTTTCACCCAGGGTGTGAACGCCTGGCGGTGGTCGGCGGCGAACTCGGCGAGTGAGCGCGGCGCACGGCCGAGGAGACGCTCGATGTCGTCGCTGACGGCGGCGGCGTGACCGCTCGCGTAGAAGCCGTAGAGCTCGATCAGGCCGTCCACCCGCCAGGGATCCAGTCCGGCGGCGGTCAGCTGGTCGCGGGCCTGTTCCGGTGACAGCGCCGAGTAGCGGACGGTCGAGCCCGCGACAGCACCGAGCTGGCCGGCGATCTCGGCGTGCGTGAGCGATTGTGGTCCGGTGAGTGTGTAGGTCGCGCGGTCGTGCCCGTCGGTGGTCAGCACGTGCGCGGCCACGTCGGCGACGTCACGGGCGTCCACGAACGAGATCGCGGCGTCGCCGGCGGGAGCCGCGAGTGTGCCGGCGCGGATCGCGCCCGCCATGGTGAGCAGGTTCTGGAAGAAGCCATTGGGGGCCAGCACCGTATAGGGCAGGTCACTGGCTCTCAGCGCGGCCAGCCCTTCGGCGTGCGCGTTCAGGAAACGGACGCCTCGCACGTTCTGGTCGAGCCCGGCCGCGGCCAGCAGCACGATCCGCGGCCGATTCCCGCCTCGGACCGCGGCCTCGATCACATTGCGGGCGAACCGCGCCATTCGCGGATGCACCGGCGTGACCAGGAACACCGCGTCGGCGTCCGCGTACGCGGCGACCAGCGTTGACATGTCGTCCAGGTCGGCGGTGACCCACTGGATGCCCGGTTCAGGGGAGGCCGTGGTGCGCGATATGGCACGCGTGGGCACGCCCCGTTCTCGCAGGCCCCGCACCAGCGGTGCGCCGAGGGTGCCCGTGGCCCCAGTGACGACGATCATGGCGGGATCGCTCCGTTCCGTCGAGGAGGACGCCGGCTTCGCCTTACGGCTTACGGCGCGGTTCCTTCGGTGATCCATCGGGCGAAGAGGTCGACCTGCTCGGCGGACCAGGCGCCGTCGCACGGCATGGTGCCCTGGCGGAGCCGGTGCAGGATCGCGTCGGCGTGCTGGGCGACGTCCTCCTGCGACCACAGGTCGAAGGCGAAGCTCATCGATTTGCGGTCCACCTCCCGGAACAGCGGCTTGATGTGGTCGGCGAAACCGACCGGCTCACCAGCTGCCGGAAGCCGAACCTGCGCCGGTTGCGCGGGTGGTGCCAGGGCGGAGACGCGGGAGCCGGGTTTGGCTTCGCACACCCACCACCATTGGGGCACCGGCATGTGCGGCGGCGGTGTGGCGCCGGGCTGGGAGTTCTCCAGTGCGATCCTGGATCCCCATTCGATGTAGCCGGCGAACGCCGCCCGGAACTCCGGGTCGGTGGGCAGCCCGGCATCGTCGGCGGCCTGGCTGATGAGCTGCGCCCATCGGGCTCGCCACTGTTCGGTCAGCGACTTGCCGGCGTGCTCGGCGACCATGTGGTCGTAGCCGCCGTACTGCTCGGTGTAGAGCTTGGGGCCGCCGAACGTCTCGGCGAGCCATGCGGCGACGCGTTCCAGATGGTCCGGCGACATCCGGGCGAACAACGGGCCGAGGAGGTCGTCCTGCGGGACGTACTTCTCGTAGAAGATGTGCGTCATCCGCTTCAGCGCGGGCAGACCGCCGGCCCAGAAGAGCGTGGGGTACTCCGACAGCGGCGGATCGGCGAAGCCCACGTAGTAGTGCATGCCACTGCAGAGCGGCTTGTTTCGTGAGTGGCCGCACCGGCACAGGCTGTAGTGCTCCCGGGAGGCGTCGCCGCCGAGCGGGATGCCGCCGGTGATTCGGTACGGTCCGTCCGTGGACACCTCGATCGCGGGTTCGCGCGGCGCGTCGGGAACCTGGTGGCCGTCGATCATGGCGCGGAGAGCACCGGATGGGCAGGCGGGCCCGTGCCAGTAACTCAGCCGTGTTCATCGGGACCCGAAGCGGATGTCATAGTGCTTCATCTCGTCGATGTCGGAGAAGAAGGGCTTCACCGCGGCGAAGAACGCACCGAACCCGGGGCTGCGGCGGAAACCCTGCTCATGTCCTTCGACGGAGTCCCATTCGATCCGCACCGTGTAGTGCTCGGGCTCCTCGACACCTCGGGCGATCTCGTAAGCCAGACAGTGCGGGTCGGCGTCGAGCACGCTCGACGCCCTCTTGTACGCCTGCTCGAACTCGTCGGCTCGGCCGGCTGGAACCGTATATCGGATGTACTCGATGACCACGATGGAGGCCCCTTTATAGAGTGAGGCAAGGGATTCTTTCGTTACATTACAGCATTGTAATGGAATAGGTGGCGGGATCATGGCGGGAAAGACCGGGCGAACGCGGGACGCCACCATCGACGACCGGATCCTGGCCGTCGCCCGGCGCCATCTGGCCGTGTACGGCTATGAGCGCATGTCGCTGGCCGCCGTCGCCCAGGAGGCGGGTACCAGCCGCCCGGCCCTGTACCGCAGGTGGCCGGGCAAGGCCGAGCTCGCCGCCGCCGCGGTGGCGAGCATGACCGAAGAGACGCAGGCGAATCCGCCGCTGGATCCCTATGCCGCGCTGGTCGCCGAACTGGCCGACTTCCAGCGCGGTGTCTCCCTGCCGGGCCGGCTCTCCCTGGTCGGCACCATGCTGCAGGACACCACCGAACCGGAGGTGCTCGCCCGTTACCGCGCGCGTGTGGTCGCGCCGCGGCGCCGCCGTATCCTCGCCATCCTCCAGTCGGCGCAGCGGAGCGGTCTCATCGACGCCGATGCCGACCTGGAGATCGCCGTCACCATGTGCACCGGCAGCTGGTACGGCCGGGCGCTGGCCGACCCCACCCCGCCGCCCCGCTGGCCGGAGCGCACCGCGGCCCTCATCTGGCACGCCCTCGGCGGCCATTGAACGCCACGTAGGTTCGGAAGCCCTACTTCGTCCCGGCCATGGAGAAGCGCACAGGCATGTGCTTGACGCCGTTGATGAAATCGGATCGCATCCGCTTGACCGGCCCCGCGTGCTCCGCCTCGGGGAAGCGGCGCAGCAGCTCCCTGATCATGCAGTTGATCTGCAGCCGGGCCAGGTTGGCGCCCAGGCAGAAGTGCGGACCGCCGCCGCCGAACGTCATGTGGTCGTTGGGGCTGCGGCGGATGTCGAAGGTGTACGGGTCGGCGAAGACGTCCTCGTCATGGTTGCCGGACATGTAGAACGTCACCACCTTCTCCCCCTCGGCGATCTTCTGGCCGCGGAGTTCGGTGTCGCGCGTGGCCGTACGCCGGAAGTTGTGGATCGAAGAACCCCAGCGCAGGAACTCCTCGGTGGCGCTGCGCCACAGGCCCTCGTCATCGAGGCCGGACGCCAGGTCGCGGTAGCTGTCCGGGTGGAGGATGAGGGCGTTCATGGCGTGGGCGATGAGGTTGCGGGTGGTCTCGTTCCCGGCGACGCAGAGGATCACGAAGAAGGAGTCGATCTCTTCCCTGGTCAGCCTGTCGCCGTCGACCTCCCCCTCCACCAGCGCGGTGAGAATGTCGTCACGCGGGTTGCGGCGGCGGTCGTCGACCAGGCTGTCGCAGTAGGAGAAGATCTCGGCCCCGGCGATCTCGCCGTCCTCGGGCGTCGTGCGGAAGTCGGGATCCTGGAAGCCGACCATGCGGTTGGACCACTCGAAGATCAGGTGGTGGTCCTCCTCGGGGACGCCGATCAGGTCGCAGATCATCTGCAGCGGCAGATATTCGGCCACGTCGGTCACGAACTCGACCTCGCCGTCCCGCTCCCGTACGCCTTCCGCGATCTTCTCGGCCCGCCGTTGGATGGTGCCCCGCAGCCGGGCGATCGTCCTGGGCGTGAAGCCCGCGCTCACCAGCCGGCGGTAACGGGTCTGCTTGGGCGGGTCCATGTTCAGCAGCATCATGCTGGCGATCTCGATGAACTCCGGCGTCTGGGTACGGATGAACGCGGTCCCGATCTCGGTTGACCAGGTCTGTACGTCCCGGCTGATCGCCTTAATGTCATGATATTTCGTGACGGCCCAGAAGCCGGTGTCGTCGGGGACGTCGTGCCAGTGGACGGGCGCGTTCCGGCGAAGGTAGGCGAACTGGTCGTGCGGAACTTCGCGTTCCCACGTTTCTTCGAGCAGGTTGATCCGCATGGGCTCCCTTTCGGCGCGAGAATCTAGGAGTCGAGCAGGTCGAGCGGTCGGGCCCGGGACGTCGAAGGACTCAGGGGTCGGGCAGTCCGAGTAGGTCGCGCAGGCTCTCCACGACGGCTCGCTCCTCGACCGCGGCGGGATCGAGCCGGTGCTGGACCGCGCAGCCGATCAGCACCCCGAGCACGGCCGTGGCCGTCCGCTCCGGCGATCGGCGCAGCGGCACGCCCGCCGTCTCGGCCCAGTCGGACAGCCCGCCGGCGAGCCGGGCACGGATGTCGGCATAACGCCTGGCCAGTGGCTCGGCGATGACGGGATCGCGCGCGCCGTGCAGCCACAGCTCCAGCTCGAGCAGGAGCCATGACGCACCGCGATCCTCGTCCTTAAGGGTCAGCGCTTCGAACAGGGCGGCCAGCCGGTCGTCGAGCTCGGTGATCTCCTCGAACCCGGCGAGCAACTCGGCTGCGGTCTGGTCCTTCCACACCTCCAGCAGCGCGAGCAGCAGCCCTTCCTTGCCGCCGAAGTGGTTGTACAGCGCGCCGGTCGTGCGATCGGCCGCATCGGCCACCGCCTCGGCGGACACCGCGTGAAACCCCTTGCGGGCGAACAGGTCAGCGGCGGCGTCGATCAGCCGGGCCCGGGTCTCGGCTCGCCGCTGATCCTGGGTACGCGCCACTGGGGTGCTCCCGCCTGATATCGGGTCTACTACATATGTTTACCTCTCGATATATATGCCCGAACGAGCGCTAGGTCAACTGCCGGGCGGGCTCGGCCGCCGGCTTTTTGCGCGGGCTGAACAGGAAACAGGACAGGACGGCGACCGCTGGGCTCGACCATCACGTCGTCGTCTGGCCTGGGTGTTCCGCGGGCCCGAGGCGGTGTCGATCACTTCGTCCAGGGCGTCGCGCGAGCAGGGTGTCGCCTCCGGTTCCGCCGCCGGCGCTGACGCGCAGGTCAGGTGGTGAAGTCGCGGCGGGCGGCTTCGATGTGACCGAAGTACAGGTGGGTCCAGTCGCAGATCAAGTCGACCGTCGCTCGCAAGGCCTGGCCCGGCTCGGTGAGGGTGTACTCGACCCGTGGCGGCACGGTGGGGTGCACCTTTCGCTCGGCCAGGCCGTTGCGCTCCAGCATGCGCAGGTTCTGGGTGAGCATCTTGTGACTGATGCCCTCGACCTCGTCCCGCAGCTCGCTGAAGCGCAGGGTGCGCTCACCGAGCGCCTCGATGATCAGCAACGCCCACTTGTTGGCGACATCCGAGAAGATCTCCCGCGCGAGGGAGTCCGCGCGCCGCAGATCCGCTTCATCGGAGGAGTCTCCGAGCTGCTTGGTCACCATCTGGTTCCCCAGTCACTAAAAAGTTCGTTCTTCCACGTCAGCGCACACTCTCCTATAGTTTCTGAGTAACCACAAGAGACCACGGGCGCGGACCCGTGGGATCCCAGAAGATCGATAGGAAATATCATGACCGTCTCGCTGATCAACCCCGATAACCACGTCCAGGTCCCGCTCTACCACCACGTCGCGGTGGCGACGGGTAGCAGGCAGGTCCACATCGCCGGACAAGTCGCCTGGGACGAGAACGGCGAACTCGTGGCACCGGGCGACCTCGCCGGACAGGTCGCCCAGGTCTACCGCAACGTCGCCAAGGCGCTCGACGCGGCAGGAGCGACGTTCCACGACGTCGTCCGCTTCACGTGGTACGCGGCGGGCTGGAAGAGGGAGATGTACGACGCCTTCAAAGCGGGAATCGACCAGGCGGCCCTCGAGTTCGATATCGCCACGCCGCCGGCCGCGCTGATCGGGGTCGAGATCCTCTTCGAGCCCGGCATTCTCGTCGAAGCCGAGGTCACCGCCATCATCGATTAAGGATTCGGAGCAGCTGACCTGCGAGAAGAGGCCAAACAACCCAAGATGCGGCTCCGCGCCGTCCCGCTGTCCGCCGACAGTGTGCGGGCATTGAGGTCACTACATTAAATAGCTGAGCCGCGTATCTTATTATGGCCGGAAGTATCGCAGCTTTCGGCGAAACGCGCAATATATATGACAAAAAAGGGCTAATCACACATTTGGGCAACAATGAGCATTTCTCAGAGGCAGGCGCCCAGTAATGATGAGTCGTGATGTTTCCCCCCAACATCGATTCGACAGGAGCGCCGATGAGAAGACTGCTGACCGCCATCGTCGTCGCGGCGGCCGCCGTCATGTGTCTTTCTCCCTTCCCGGCGGGAGCATCGACACGGATGCTCGGCCCCAGCTCGAACGTCTGCGCGAACGCCCCCATCCCCACCGGTTCGATGCCGACGGCCTACTTCGACTGGTACCAGTGTGGCCAGCCCGGCACCATCTACTACAACGCGAAAACCCTCCAGGTCATCAGTGACACCTCGGCCGGCGGCACGGTGACCACCTGCATCACGCCGCCGCCCCCGGCCGGGTTCTACGCCACGGCGCTGTCCTACTCCTTCAACTGTGAAATCAGCAAGACCCCCAACGGCGTCCTCAACAACCAGCAGACCCTCACCAACATCAACGGTCTGCCCTCCGGCCGCACCCTCATCATCTGCGGCGTCCAGTCGGCGCCGCCCGGCTGGACCGTCGTCGCCGTCGTGCAGACCTACCTGTGCGTGTACCCCCGAGGCGGCGGGATCGGCGACAACGCCGTATCGATCCGCAAGCTCTGAGCCCGAGGCGGTCACCGAGCCTGACACCCCAGCCGAGGAGGTGTCAGGCTCATCTGCCACTTCACGACCCCGGCCGGTACGTGATGAGGACGGGCCGTTCGGTGATCTGGACGGCGTCGCCCGGCCGGACCGGGCCGCTGGAGCCGTCGAGCCGCCACACGGTCCCGGCGCCGGGAACGGCGACGGAGGCCTCCCCCTGGTGCGTCCACCGCAGGACGGCGGCGTGCTCGCCATCCGGCCCCGCGACGATGAGCTCACACTGCCAGACGTTGGCCGGCAGCCCCACGGGCAGCCCCTGCCCGCAGGAGCGGAGCCGGGCGTGGGCCAGCCAGCGCTGCAACTGCTCGACGGCCAGCGCGGCCCGCGTCGGCGCTCCCCCCTCCGCCTGCAGCACGACGGGGATCGCGCTTCCTCCCCAGTTGTAGAAGTACATGCGTTTCAGGTTGAGGTTGGTGGCGTACAGGCCCAGCAGGTAGAAGCGCACCGCGTAGTCGACGGCCCGTTGTTCGTCCAGCGAGCCCTGCAGCGGGATGTCATAGCTCGTCCCGGTGTTCCACAGCGGAGGGTGAATGCCGAGCCGGTGGAACGTCCGGTCGACCAGGTGCAGGATCTCCAGCATCGTCTCCGGGGGATCCGAGGCGCGCCGCTGGTGCAGTTTGATGCCGGCGGCGTCGCAGTAGCGGTAGCCGCCGAGCTCCGCGAAACGCTCCAGCGCCTGCCGGGCGGTGGGGTCCCACAATCGGCCCATGCCGGGGCACACGATGGTCGCGCGCGGATCGGCCCGCCGAATGATCCGCGCGGCGCGACGGGTCATCTCGACCAGCAGCGGGACCCCGCCGGTGAAGAAGCGCTCGTCGTTGCCCATCACCCACAGCTCGTAGGCCTCGATGCGGCCCCGATAGCGGGCGACCAGCGCCCGTACGAGCCGCTCCCAGTCCCCCAGGTCGTCGGGCGCCCCGGCCCGGGACTGGTCCCCGTAAGGGGCGGGGGGCGCCTGCGGCGCCGCCCAGGACGGCGTGCCGCCGAAGACGAAAAGCACGGGTAGTCCGGCCCGCCGCGCGCCCGTCACCAGGCGGTCCAGCGTGATCCAGTCGTACTCTCCGCGGCGGGGCTCGATGCTCGCCCACCGCGTCCCGCTGTCCCACAACCTGACGGCGCCGACCTCGAAGGCGGGCATGGTGCCGGTGTTGGAGTTCATGGTGACGCCGAACATTTTCCTCGGTACGGGCTCGGGTGCCCGTACCCAGCTGGGTCCGGAGATCCACTGCGCCGCCAGTACGGCTTTCCCGGGACCCGCGGCGGGGCCGCTCCCGGCCAGTACAGCGAGCACGGTGACGATGCTGAGGACGCGCATCCATCTCGAAGCTCTGCCGACTCCCGGCCTATGGCCCACGACCTCCTCTTCGTCGAGCGTTCCCGTCTCTTCAGGCGAGTCCTTCTCTCCGCCCGCGGTCACCACCGCCCAGGCCCGAAGCACCTCCTGCAGTTCCTTGGTCCCGGCGCCGCATTCCCGGGCGAAGCGCATCACCACGCCGATGTCGGCGGGCACGCTCTTGCCGCTGCAGTAACGGTGCAGGGTCGAGCGGCTGACGAAGGACGCGGCGGCCAGGTCCTCGTAGCTGCGTCCGCTGCGTTCCTTCAGCCTGCGCAGCAAGAAGGAGAAATCCCGCTCTTTCCGCTCGTCCACCGGACCTCCTCAGCGTTCCCGTGTCCGCCGCCGAAGCATGTCAGACCATCCCAAAGAGCAGATGAACCCGCAGGCCAGAGGGGTCGCCGGCATCCCACCCGTCCCGTTTTCCGCTCTCCCTCTTGGCAGCGTGCCGCGCGCCATGAACAGTTCGCGTCAAGTCACAGAGGAGGTTCTCCATGCCGGCCACCCGTCACCGGACCGCCGCGATCCTCGTCGCGGCATTGCTCGTCCTTCCCCTGCTCGCCGCCACCGGGCCGTCTGCGGCCGCGGACACCAACTGCGGAAGCTGGCCCGGTAACGGGATCGCCGACCACGACGTCAGGACACGCACGATCTCCCACGGCGGTCGTACGGTGAAGATCGCCCTGGTCAACCAGCGGCTGAGCGACCACTCCTTCGCGGCCGCCCGCAGCGGCTACCGCTCCGGAGACCAGACCTGGGTCGACCGCTCCTACGACGGCGGCGTCACGTGGACGCAGTGCGGCCCCTTCAGTGCCAAGTTCTCCAACGACCTGAGCAATCTGCACAACAGCATGCGCGCGTGCGTCCGCTTCAACGGTGAGAGCTTCTGCACCGACTGGTACTACGACAAGGACTGACCCCGCCGGGCCGCGCCGGATCCCGCAGCCCGCGTCCGCCCGTCCGATCACCGGGGCGCCGGACGGGCGGACGGTCAGCCAGCTTCCCGCGGAGTCCATCCGCCGGTTGCAACCGGAGCCTACTCCGCTTACATTGAAGCCAAGCGGAGTCTGCTCCGGTTAATCCTCTGTAAGGGAACATCAGCATGGACACCGCCCACGTCACCATCCCCTTCGGGCCGGCCACGACCGCTGAGGAAACCGTCGAGGGCGTCGACCTGTCCGCCAAGAAGGCCATCGTGACGGGAGCGTCGTCGGGAATCGGCGTGGCGACCGCACGGGCGCTCGCCAAGGCCGGCGCCGACGTCACCCTCGCGGTCCGCGACACCGCCCAGGGCGAGAAGGTCGCCGCCGACATCGTGGCGTCCACCGGCAACCCGCGCGTACGGGAGGCATTTCTCGACCTGTCGGTTCGCGACTCGATCGACGCCTTCGTCGCCTCATGGCGGGGACCGCTCGACATCCTGGTCGACAACGCCGGCATCATGGCCACCCCCGAGCGGCGTACCGCGGAGGGCTGGGAGATGCAGTTCGCCACCAATCATCTCGGCCATTTCGCCCTCACGGTCGGACTGCACGACGCCCTCAAGGCCGCCGGGCGGGCGCGCGTCGTGGTCGTGAGCTCCGTGGGTCACGTCAATGGGGACATCATCTGGGACGACATCAACTTCGAGCGCCACCCCTACGACGAGTGGAAGGCGTACAGCCAATCCAAGACCGCGAACATCCTGTTCGCCGTCGAAGCCGCCAGGCGCTGGGCCGGCGACGGCATCACCGTCAACGCGCTCAACCCCGGCCGTATCTGGAGCACCGGCCTGTCGCGGCACATGACCGCCCCACCGGCATCGTTCGAACCCGAATCCAGCGACGGCGTGACCGTCAAGGACATCCCGCAGGGGGCGGCCACCTCGACCCTGCTGGCCGCCTCGCCGCTCGTCGAAGGCGTGACCGGACAGTACTTCGAGGACTGCCGGCCGGCCGTCCCGCACACACCCGGACTCCGGCGCGGTTACGCGGCGTACGCCGTCAACCCCGACGCCGCCGCCCGCCTCTGGCAGGTGTCCCTCGACATGATCGGTAACTAAAGGACCTTGAGCAGTCGTTCGGCCAGGACGGCTGCCGACGCGGGGTTCTGCCCGGTGAGCAGGGTGCGGTCGACCACCGTATAGGGCTTCCACATCTCGCCCTTGGTGAAGTCGACCCCCAGGTCGATGAGCTCGTCCTCCAACAACCAGCGGGCCTTCGGGCCGAGCCCGACCGCGTTCTCCTCCTCGTTGGTGAACGCGGTGACCTGGTAGCCGGCGAAGGGCGACACGCCGTGGATCCTGGTGGCCAGCATCGCGGCCGGGGCGTGGCAGACGATCGCGAGCGGCTTGCCAGAGGCGAGCGCCGCGGTCAGCAACCGGCCGGCGTCCGCGTCGACGTACAGGTCTTCCATGGGACCGTGACCGCCCGGGAAGTAGACGGCGTCATAATCCTCCAGGCGGGCGTCCGCCAGGTGGATCGGCCGCCGCATCACCTCGGCGGAACGGATGATCGCCTCCAGATCGAGTGCGATCTGCGCGCTACCCGCCATCTCGGGGCGCAGGCTCATCATGTCCACGGTCGGGATCACCCCGTTGGGGGTGGCGACCACGATCTCGTGGCCGGCCCCGGTGAGCGCCTTGTACGGGGCCGCGAACTCCTCGGCCCAGTAACCCGTCGCGTGCCTGGTGCCGTCCTTGAGCGTCCAGTACGCCGTTCCGGTCATCACGAAAAGTAGCTTCGCCATCGGACAACTGCCCCCGTCTGCATCTGATGCGGTTGGCGCAGGTCTTTCCTGGAAAAAGCGTATGCCGGGTGTCATCGAGGCCACTTGGCGGGGGTGCACGCCGCACCGCAGGCGCCCCGTCGCCTACTCGACGTCGAGGTCGATGTGCACGTACACGGGACCGCGCAGACCGTCGAGCACGCGCTCCAGGCCATCGGCTCCAGCGGGAATTCCGGGGCCAGGTCAGGCACCCGCCGTTCAGATCACGCGCTGGTATCGGGGAGAGCGAAGCGCTGGGCGAACGCGGACATCTGATCGCGTTGCTGGTCCAGGTCCGGGGCGGTGGGGTTCACGACAAGGCGGGTCACGCCTTGTGCGGCAAGGGCTTCGAGCTGCCCGTCGGACATGTCGATCGACCCCCATCGCGTGTACTCCAGCGCTTCCGGGCTGCGGCCGGCCTCGACGGCGGTCGAGCGGGCGAGGCCCATCTGGAGGGCGCGCTCGTCCGGACCGAGCGCGCCGCCGGGAAAGTAGCCGTCGCCGCGTCGCCCGGCGCGGCGGGCGGCCGCCCGGCTCGATCCGCCGATGTGGATCGGCAGGTGGGTGACACCGAAGGGCTTGGGGAATTGGCACAGGTCGTCGAAGGCGAAGAACTCCCCCGCGAAGCTGACGCCGTCCTCGCCACCAGCCCAGAGCAAGCGCATGACATCGATCGCCTCGTCGGCGCGCCGGCCCCGGGTACTGAAGTCGACCCCCACCGCCCGCGCCTCGCCGGGCAGAGAGCCGAGCCCCACGGTCAGCAGCCGCATCCGCCCCTTGGACAGCACGTCGATCGTCGCCAGGCGCTTGGCGAGGACCACCGGGTGGTGGTACGGCAGCAGCAGCACACCCGTTCCGAGCTGGATCCGCTCCGTGGCCGCGGCGACGAAGCTCAGGCAATCGAGCGGATCGGCGTACGGTAGGGACGGCGGCAGCTCCATGGTCCCGACCGCGGCACCGGGATACAGCGCGATGTGCTCCGGCAGGTACAGCGACTCGAAACCGCTGTCCTCGGCATGCCGGGCGAAGGCCATGATCCTCTCGGGGTCGACACCGAAATAGGCTGTGTTGTAGCTGATCCCGAACTTCATCGTCGTTCCTCCGATTAGCCCACGGAAGGTCGGCATGCGATGACCCCCGCCTGTCGCCAACAGGCTAGAACGTTGCCACCAGCGTCAAGGTAAGGAGTTCGGGCGATCTTGGGTGGGTTCAGCGAGGCTCGAGCTTGCGGGTCGTGGCTCGCACGTCGGGCGCCACCATGGTGTCGATGTACGCCGCGCCGTAGCGGCCGTACTTGGCGCGGTAGGCGGCGTCGATCCGGTCGTCGATGTCAGGATCGGTTTCCGCCTCGATGGTGACGTCCTTGTCGACGCCGCCGGCCCGGATGTGTCCTTCGTGGGTCTCCTGGACCGTGCGGAACCAGGCACCCGCGCCCGCCTTGTAGGAGCGGACATAGAGGTGGTCGTCATGGCGGACGACCCAGATCGGCACCGGCTTGCCCAGTGTGCCGTCGCCGCGCCGGGGCTCGATCCGCAACTCGTCGGCTGCTTCGATCCTGCTGAGCTCATCGCTCGTCCACGTCGTCATCGGCTTGTCTCCTTCGTCTCTCCTTCGTCATGTCGGCGATTGCCGCAGAACCGATACCCAAACCTGCGCCACCGACCCGGCACCTGGGGGGCCCTGTCACACCCCTGAACACCGCTCCCCGGCACAACCCGCCCTGCCGGGCGGCATATGGCAGTGGCACAGTGGAGAGGGGAAAGAGACGTTTTCCCTGCTCAGAGCAGCTTCAGAACAGCTCGCAACACGCTCGCTTCGGCGGCGTCGCCACGCGCCGCTGGTCAGTCATAGAAGGAAACATGCTCACCGTCAACTCCTACTCCGCCACGTCCGCGACCGAGCCGCTCGCCCCGGCGAGGGTCGAGCGTCGCGACGTCGGCCCGCGCGACGTCCTCATCGAGATCAAGTACTGCGGCATCTGCCACTCCGACATCCACTTCGTACGCGGCGAATGGGGCACAGCCCCCTATCCCGTCGCCCCCGGCCACGAGATCGCCGGAATCGTCGCCGCGGTCGGCCCGGAGGTCACCCAGTACGCCGCCGGAGACCGGGTCGGCGTCGGCTGCATGGTCGACTCCTGCCGCGAGTGCTCCAGCTGCCGCAAGGGCGAGGAGCAGTACTGCCTCAAGGGGAACACACTCACCTACGGCTCCACCGACAAAGACGGACGGATCACCCAGGGTGGCTACTCCACCCACATCGTGGTGACCGAGGACTTCGTCGTGCGGATCCCCGAAGGCATCGAGCTCGACTCCGCCGCGCCGCTGCTGTGCGCCGGCATCACGACGTACTCGCCGCTGCGCCGCTGGGGCGCCGGCCCCGGCAAGAAGGTGGCGGTCGTCGGGCTCGGCGGGCTCGGTCACATGGCCGTCAAGCTCGCGCACGCGCTGGGCGCCGAGGTGACCGTCCTGTCGCAGTCGCTGAAGAAGAGGGAGGACGGCCTGCGCCTGGGCGCGGACCACTACTACGCCACGAGCGACCCGGAGACGTTCGAGCAGCTCGCCGGCTCCTTCGACCTCATCGTGAACACCATCAGCGCGAAGATCGACCTCGACGCCTACCTGTCGCTGCTGGCCGTGGACGGCACCATGGTCAACGTCGGCGCGCCGGCCGAGCCGCTGGCGTTCAACGTGTTCCCCCTCATCTCGAGCCGCCGGTCGTTCGCCGGTTCGGCGATCGGCGGCATCCGCGAAACCCAGGAAATGCTCGACTTCTGCGCCCAGCACCACCTCGGGGCCGAGATCGAGGTCATCTCGGCCGACAAGATCAACGAGGCGTACGAGCGCGTCCTTGCTTCCGACGTGCGGTACCGGTTCGTGATCGACATCTCGACCCTGGCCTGAGCCACTTTCGAGAAGGAGTTCACGTGCGAGCAGCCGCCGTACTCCATCCTCGTGCGCGGGATCGAGGCCGACACGCTGCCCACGTGCGCGAGGTACGGGATGGGCGTGATTCCGTACAGCCCGCTGGCCGGCGGCTGGCTCACCGGGCGCTACCGCGAGGGCTCGGAGTCGGGGCCGTTCTCCGTGGCGCGCCAGCGCCTCGCCGACCCAACGCCGGTAGGTCCGTGCTGCCACCTTGTCGCCGGACATCGGGGCGATCACGCGGGCTGCCCGCCACTGCCTGATCAGGAGACCATCACCATGGCAGACACCGCACAAGCGACGGCCGTACCCGGCTGGGTCCTGAAGTTCATGGAAGCCATCGACACCCTGGAGTTCGGCGAGGGCTTCGCGCCGCTGACCGAGGACACCGACATGTACTTCGGCACTGAGCACATCCACGGCGTCGAGGCCATCCAGGCGTTCTTCGTCAAGATCGACGAGCCACTGAACATCACCCACGAGGTGTTGGAGTTCTGGACCGCGGGCGACGGGGTCCGCCTGCTGCGCGGTGAAGCGACCATGGCCAAGAAGGCTGAACCGGACCGGGTGGTGCGTGCCCCGTTCATGCACATCTTCTACCTTGACGAGGGAGAACCGCTCCAGATCCGGACGGTGCGCATCACCGCCGGGCCGCTGAAAACAGACGCGGTGATGTGACCGTTCCAGGCATCCTGTCGTTCGTCTGACCTCGCCGACTGGCTCATGTTCGGCGGCAAGCTCATCGGCCACAACGACCCTCAACCTGACCCCGCCGGCCGCCAACTCCACCACCCGACTCGACCTCGAGTCCCAAGTCCTCTTCGCCCCATAACCGGCGGCTCGCTCGCCGCTGCGGGTATTTTTCGGCACCGAAGGGCTGCGGATGACCCAGCAGGCCTACGC
Source organism: Nonomuraea sp. NPDC049158 (assembly GCF_040648335.1). Lineage (NCBI taxonomy): Bacteria > Bacillati > Actinomycetota > Actinomycetes > Streptosporangiales > Streptosporangiaceae > Nonomuraea > Nonomuraea sp. NPDC049158. Next base: position 16,912 of record NZ_JBEZDM010000019.1, on the reverse strand, counting down.
CGAGCGGCTCAAGACGTGGGCCGACTGGGAGGAGCTGTCAGCGGCGGCTCGCTGATTGCTGGGCCTCCTGACGGTTCGGCCAGGACGCCCCTCGGCGTCCGGGCCGCGGTCAGCCACAGGCCGGTGAATACCGCGCAGGCCAGCGTCACGGCACCCGCCGCGAGGAAGGCGCTGTTGAGGCCGGATTCGAAGGAGGCGCCGCCGGACTCCCGCGTGTGGACGATCGCCCCGAGCACAGCCACGCCGAGCACCGCGCCGATCTGCCGGGTGGTGCTGCTGATGCCCGAGGCGAGGCCGCCCTCCTGCGGGCTGACCGACTGAATGGCGGCTCCGGTCAGCGGCGACATGGTCAGAGCGAATCCGATGCCGACGACCGCCAGCCGCCACCACACGTTCCCGTAGCCGGTATCGGCGTGGACGAAGCCCAGCGCCAGCAGCCCCAGCCCGGCCAGCGCCAGGCCGCTGCTGACGACGACGCGGAAGCCGTACCTGGCCGCGAACCGGCCCGCGTACGGGCTGACGATCACCATGGCCAGCGAGACGGGCAGGGTCCGCAGCCCGGCGACCAGAATCGAAGTGTCCTGGACGTAGACGAAGAACTGGGAGAAGAAGAACGACGACCCCATCAGCGCGAACCCGACCACGACCATGGCCGTGTTGGACACCGTGAACAGCCGCTGACGGAACAGTCGAAGCGGCAGTATCGGCGTTGACACACGACCTTCGACCACGACGAACGCGGCCAGGAGCGCCAGCCCGGCGGCGAAGCCGCCCAGGATCACCGGCGAGGTCCAGCCTCGGGAACCGCCCTCGATCAGGCCGTAGGTCACAGCGCCCACGCCCGCGACGGACAGGACCGTGCCGGGGACGTCGATCGGCGGCGCGCCCGGGTTGTGGGATTCCCCCAGCACTCGCAGCCCGGCCAGCAGCAGGACCGCCCCGATGGGCACGTTGACCAGGAAGATGGCGGGCCAGCCGAAGGAGTCCACCAGGATGCCGCCCGCCAGCGGGCCGGCGGCCAGGCCGATGCCGCTGAACCCGGCCCACAACCCGATCGCCTTGACGCGCTCCCTTGGGGCGGGATACGCGGCGGCGAGCAACGCCAGCGAGGCGGGGCTCAGCGCCGCGGCCCCAACGCCCTGCACCACCCGCCCGGCGATCAGCCAGCCGATCGAGGGCGCGAGCGAACACACCACCGACGCGGCCGTGAACACCACCAGCCCGGCCAGGAACACCCGCCGGCGGCCGAACCGGTCGGCGAAGACGCCGCCCGACAGCAACAGCATGGCCACCAGCAGCACGTAGGCGTCGACGATCCACTGCAGGCCGGTCAGCCCGGTGTGGAGCCGCTGCTGCATGTCGGGCAGGGCGGCGCCGACGATCGTGTTGTCGAGCAGCACCATGAACTGACCTGCGCAGGTCAGGGTGAGCAACGCTTTCACGCAGATCCCTCCACAAAGCAGTTAATGACTGGTCTCACGCTTTTGAACACCTTGTCGTCCCGCTCGATGCGGGCGATCGCCTCGTCGGCCAGTTCCGCCGAGGTCACTTCACCGGCACGCGTGGCGGCCGCGAGTTCTTCGGCCGATCGAAAAGTCGATTCCATGAATGTGCACCCTAATGGCAATCCACAGGCGCTCGAAAAGCCGAAAAAACTGCTTCCGAGATGTCGCATCCCAGGTCAGCGGGGTTAGCGATGGGGAGGCCATAAAATGGCGATCCGCACAATGAGATAGATGTCTCCATGCTCATCGGTGCATGGCCATAGCGAGCGGGATTTGTCCAGTAGCGGAATAACTCTTTTAAAGTCTTCCCGCGCCAACGGGTGTAGGCCAACAGCTGTTGACATCGAGCGCGGCCAGGTCAACAAGTGTCGGCATACGACGGAAGGAGCACACCAGCAATGGGGCGGCCGCGCTGCGGCTGTCGGCCGCCTACAACCGTGCCGAACTGGAGCGCCGCCTCGGCCACGCGCACCTCAACTGCCTGGGCTGCCCCATCGCCTCCTCCGGCCCCACCCAAGGTCTGCGCGCGCTCAGGCAGATCCCCGACCTGCCCGATACCGAGGGCGCCGAGGCGGGAAACGGGACCTGACCGCAAGGTCCGAGTCCCGCGACGTGTTCAGACCCCACTCAATCAACGGAGCCTGTCAGTGTCGCTGGCCGGTTGGGCGAGGAGGCCGGTGAGGGCGGCCTTCGCGATGGCCTCCGCCTCGGTGGGTGTGAGGGGGGCGTGGCCGCTGACGAGGCGGAAGATAATGGAGCCGAACAGGACGTCCTGGGCGACTTCCACGTCGACGTCGGTGCGTAGTTCACCTCGTTGCACTCCGCGTCGCCACATCTGGCGAATCAGCTCGCGGCGGCCCTCCAGGAAGCGCTGCCGCAGGAGGTCCTCGCACGCCGAGCCCGTGTCGGGCACCGGGGTCGCCTCGGCCATGTGCAGGGCGAACGCGTCGATGGCGACGCAGATGCGGTTGGACCAGTGCTTGTAGATGGTCGCCTTGCTCACCCCGGACCGGGCACGGCCAGCAGCCGATCACCGGCGCCCGCAAGTTCGACCTCGACCTGTTCGGCATTCCGTGCGGTGGCGACCACCGCATCCCCCTCGGCCAGAGCCTTGCGTGCGATCTCCAGACCGAACCCACGCGAGGCACCCGTGATGAACCAGATTCTCATGGACACCCTCCAGTAAGTGAACTGAACGTTCAGTTCAGCTGATGAGGATCGCTCCCACCACTCGCCCCCGACGGAAGCTGGTTTCTCTTCGGGAGCCAGGCGGCCACGGACTAGAAGACGTGGATGCCGTGGATCCGGTGATCATCGAGCAACTCGGCCACGACCATCCGCTCGCCCGCCATCTGGATGACTTCCTCACCGACTTGAAGAACGCGGGCAAGTCACCGCACACGGTGCGGGGCTACCGCAGCCGGTGGGACGGCTGCTGCCAGGCCGCCGGGGTCGAGATCGACATCCACCAGCTCCGGCACGCCCACGCCACCGAGCTCATCAAACCCACGACCAAGATCGTTCCCGGTGGCACCCGCACATGGCCCGCCGTCCTGCTTCACGTAGCCGCGTCCCACCGCCTCGACGGCCACCGGCCACGTTGAGACGGGCGGGAGCTCTGGCTTGAACCTCCCGTGGCGGGAGGATCTACCGTCGACTCCGTGACCGGAAACGACGGTATCGAGCGTCGATGGACCATCGGAGAGCTGGCCAAGGCCACCGGGGTCACCATCCGTACGCTCTACCACTACGACGAGATCGGCCTGGTCCGGGCCGGCGAGCGGACCGCGTCGGGCCACCGCCGCTACACCGAGGCCGATCTGCGGCAGCTGTATCGCGTGCGGGCCCTGCGCGGGCTGGGACTGTCGCTGGAGGAGATCGCGAACGTCCTCCGGCGGCCGGCCGACGACCTGACGGCCATGCGCGACCTGCTCGGTGCCCAGCTGGCCGAGCTGGAGCTGCAATCGGCCCGGATGGCGCAGCTCAAGACGAAGATCGGCGGGCTCCTCGGGCTGCTCGACCAGTCGGTCATGCCCGACCCCGAGGACTTCATGACCGCCCTCGAAGAGATCTCGGTGTACGAGACCTACTTCGGCCAGGAAATTCGAGACCACTTGGCCCAGCGCCGGATCCAACTCGGCGAGGACACGCTGCGGGACCTGCGGGCCGAATGGCTCGTCCTGCTCAAGGAGGCCCACCAGCACATGCTGGCGGGCACGCCCGTCGACGACCCCCAGGTGCAGGCCGTGACCGCCCGCTGGACGGCGATGGCGGCCGCGATCCAGAGCGGCGATGAGCAGCGCGACGAGCAGTTCGACGAACGGCTCAAGGCCGCCGGGACGGCGTGGTGGCGCGACAACAGCGCCGGGGTCAGCGCGGAGGTCAGCCGCCAGATCGAGTGGCTGGACGCGGACGGTCTGCCCGCCATCTTGGACTACCTCCAGCGCGCCGTGATCTGGGCCCGCGAACACGAATCAGGAGAGTGACACGAGAATGCGATACCCCGAGGCGCCGGTACGGCCGGAGTACAACGAGGTCGGTGGCCTGGTCTTCGACGATCCCTACCAGTGGCTGGAGGAGGACGACGGCGAGGGTGTGGCGGCCTGGCAGAAGGCCCAGGACGAGCTGGCCCGCTCCTACGTGCACGGCTGGCCGCACCATGAGGCGCTCGCGGCCCGCGTCGATGAGCTGATCGAGCAGATGGACGCCCGCAACCTGGTGGTACCGGTGCGATACGGGCCGCGGTGGTTCCGCGCGCGCATCCCCGACGGTCAGGAGCTGATGGTCTTCGAGACGGCCGACGCCCCCATGGGTCCATGGCGCATGGTGATCGACCTCAACGAGCTGTCCGACGGCACGCCATTGCGCATGAGCCCGCAGCCCTCCCCCGACGGCAGCCTGCTGGCGTACTCCCTGGACGCCGGCGGCCGCGAGCTGCCGGCGCTCAAGGTGATCGAGATCGACACCGGGAAGGTGCTGCTGGACGGCGTACCGCAGCAGCGGCCGGGGCTGGTGGCCTGGCTCCCCGACGGCAGTGGATTCTTCTACATGGCCAACGAATCAGGGGCGGCGCAGGTACGGTGGCGGCTGTTCTTCCACCGGCTGGGGCAGCCGGCGCCGACCCGGCCCGAGCCGCTGGACATCCCCCACATGTTCGCCATCCCCAAGATCTCCCGGGACGGGCGCTGGGCGATGGTCCAGGTCGACCATTTACGGCCCCGGCCGCACTTCATCACCCGCCTGGACGACGGCCCCTGGGAGTGGCGCGAGTTCATCACCGACGCCGAGCACCTGTACAAGGGCGTGCTCGTCGGCGACTCCTACGTGGCCGTCACCACGGCGGGTGCCTCGCGAGGCCGCCTGGTCCGCATCCCGCTGGACAGCCCCGATGACCCGGACACCTGGACCGAGCTGGTGCCGGGCGGCGATGCCGTACTCACCGGCGTGACCCTGGTCGGTGAGCGGCTGGTGCTCGGTGAGCTGGTGGACACCGTCTCCCGCATCCGGATCCTCGGCCTGGACGGCACGGACCTCGGCGAGGTCCCGCTGCCCGGCCAGGGCTCGGTCAGCTCCATCGCCCAGGGAGTCGTCGCGCTGGGGGTGATGGACCAGGTCGTGGGCTGCCAGGACGCCATCACCTTCGGCTACACCTCCTACACCCAGTCCCCCACGGTCTATCACTACGAGCTGGAGCCGGGCACCCTGACCGCCCTGCAGGGGTCGGGTCACACGCTCACCGGGCTGGTCACCACCCGCGTATGGGCCACGTCGGCCGACGGCACGCGCGTGCCCTGCACCTTGGTCCACCGCGCCGACCTCGACCGTTCGCGCCCGCAACCGACCCTGATCCAGGGGTACGGCGGTTTCAACGTCGCCGTGCTGGCGTCCTACCTCGGCCCCCTGGCCGCGTTCGTGGAGGCGGGCGGGATCTACGCGCACGCGCACGTGCGCGGCGGCGGGGAGTTCGGCCTGGACTGGTGGGAGGGCGGGCGGCGGCACGCCAAGCAGAACACCTTCGACGACCTGTACGCGATCGCGGAGCGGCTGATCGCCGACGGGGTCACCACCCCTGACCGGCTGGCGGTCCAGGGGGCCTCGAACGGCGGGCTGCTCACGGGCGCCGCCGTGACCCAGCGGCCGGAGCTGTGGCGGGCGGTGGTCTGCGGCGCCCCGAAGCTGGACCTGATGCGCGTCGCCCGCGACCCGCTGGGCACCGCCGCGACCCTGTCCGAGTACGGCAATCCCAACGACCCGGCCGACGCCCCCGTGCTCATGGCCTACTCGCCGTATCACAACGTGAAACCGGGCACGGCCTACCCGGCGATCCTGCTGGACGCGGGGGCCAACGATCCTCGCTGCCCGGCGTGGCACTCCCGCAAGTTCGCCGCCAGAGCGCAGGCCGCCACCACCTCGTCCCATCCCGTCCTGCTGCGCGTCTGGTCCGACGCGGGCCATGGGGGGACGAGCTGGAGCACGATCGTTCAGCAACAGAGCTTCTGGCTGGCGTTCGTCATGCGGGAGCTGGGCCTGGCACCCGTTACCTGACCTGTAGCGATATCGGGCTCGATATCGCTACGGCCCCGATATCGCTATTAGACAGTGGATGATCACATCTGCTTTGCTCCAAGCTTCTGACAGACGAGAAGCAAGGATCTTGGCATGCGACACCTCCGCGTCCGCCGCGTCACCGCGACGCTCCCCGCGACCTCGTTGGCGCTCTCCCTCCTGTCCGGTGCCACCGTCGGCGCGGGCCCGGCCTCGGCCGCGACCGTCGCGGCGTCCCCGGCCGTCTCGGGTGAGGCCAAGGTCAGGAAGGAGCTGCGGGCGCTGGAGGTGTCCTTCAAGGGCCGCATCGGCGCGTACGCCATCGACACGGCCACCGGCAAGACGGTGACGTACCGGGCGGGCGAGCGCTTTCCATTCCTGTCCACCTTCAAGGCGCCGCTCTGCGCGGCCGTGCTGCACAAGGCGCGCACCTCCGAGCCTGGCCTGATGACCAAGCTCATCAAGTGGACGGCCGCCGACATGACGCCCAACTCGCCGGTCACCGAGAAGCACGTCGAGGACGGCCTGACAGTCGCCCAGTTGTGCGAGGCGGCCATCACCAAGAGCGACGGCACCGCGGCCAACCTGCTGCTCAAGCTGATCGGCGGCACCGCCGGGATGACGAAGTACTTCCGTACGCTGAAGGACCCGATCTCCCGGATGGACCGCCTGCACCCCGAGCTCAACGACTGGACGCCCAAGGAGAAGCGCGACACCACCACACCCGCGGCCATCGCCGGCGATCTGCGCGTGCTCGCGATCGGCGACGCGCTGCACGCCAAGGACCGGGAGCAGTTCAACGCCTGGCTGCTCGCCAACAAGACCGGCGCCGAGCGCATCCGGGCCGGCCTGCCCAAGACCTGGACGATCGCCGACAAGACCGGCACCAACTCCGACGGATTCGGCGGCGGGAACGACATCGCCGTCATCCGGCCCGAGCAGGGCGCCGCTCCCATCGTGATGGCGATCTACACCAACCGCACCCCGGGCCTGCCCACCGACAACAAGACCATCGCGAAGACCGCCACCATCCTGGCCCAGGGACTCGGCAAGCTCTGACCTCGCGCGAGGTCATGGGGTGCTCAAGGGTAGGGATGGGGCTCGGGGTTGGTCGCGCCGCCGTAGTCGGCGAATCGCTTGTGCAGCAGGGGCGGCGCGCTGGGCGGGCACAGGCTGAGGGTGTCGGGGGACCAGACGCGGCAGACCGTGAGCCCGAGGTGGCGGATGTCCGGGGTGGTGAGGTCGAGGTAGCCGAGCTGTTTTCCGGTCCTGGCGAAGGCCGCCACCAGCCCTTTCACGCGGGTGCGGAGGTCTGGGGCCGCGTCGGGGGGCAGGTCACGCGCCGAGACCTCCACATGGACGGCGAAGCGCTTGTCGATGATCGCGGCGTTGGCAGGATCCGTGTAGTAGGCCACGTTGTCGTCGAGATCGAAGAAGCGGTCCTTGTCGGTGACGTCACACTCCTCGATGGCGGCCTTGGCGGCCATCCAGTTGGCGTAGCGGAACACCGCGACGGCTTCGAGGAGGGCCTTGTACATCGCGTGGCCCAGGCGCTGGTCGCTGCCCAGGCCCGCGACGACCGGCGCGTTGCCGGGGTGCTCGTCGCGGTAGACGCAGGCGACGGTGAAGCCGGGCAGGTCGGGACTGGGCAGGAGGTGGAACTCCGGGGGCGGCGTGCCCGGCGACCAGTGGCGGTCGATCAACCGGGCGAGGGCCCGCAGGCGTCCGTCAAGCAGGATCTTGACGGAGGGCTGACCGCCGTACCAGTGCCCGATCACGCAGTCGAGCTGGATGAGCTCCTCCAGGGCGCCGAGCAGGGCTTTGCCCGGGTCGCTGTGGGTCGCGGTGCCGGTGGTCACCGCGGCGTTCACCCAGGGCTCGCCCTCCTTACGCCGCGGCAGGTAGCCGACCAGCGTGAGCTGGGCGGGCATCCAATAGGGGTCGTCCGAGGTGAGCGAGTCGGCGGGCAGCCAGCTCATCGGGGCGTCGGGGTCGAAGGGCTCGAAAAGGAAGCCGTCGCGGCCGAGCTGCTCGTCGGAGAAGAACGACAGGCACTGATCTGCCGGAATCCCGTGGCCACCGCTGCTCATGGCGCGGTGACTGGCGAAGCGGAGCCGGTCGCGGTGCAGGGCGAGGAAGGAGTGGTGGCAGTAACGCTCGGCCGACTCCCCGAGTGACTTGATGAGGGGCTCGTCGAGCAGGATGCCGGCCCCGCCCAGGTGGTGGCGCTCTGGGGGGATCGGCCGGGCATCATACAGGACGTGCACGCCGGTGAGTTCGGCGCCGGCGATGGCGATGCGTGGTTCGCCACGTGAGCGGGCGCTGAACTTCAGCCGCGGTATCAGGCCGCACACGGGGTTCAGCATGCGCCGGGCCAGCATCCGGGTGCCCGTGTCGAACGGTGTGGTCCGCGGTACGAGGCCCGCGGCGGTGCCCTGGTCAGCCACTGAGCCACTCCTTGGCCTGGAAGTAGAGCTCGGGTTCGTCGCGCTGCGCGACGGGTGAGCAGGCCGGACAGCCGGGGATCTGCAGGACCTCGCTGACGGTCGTCTCCCATGTGGGGAGGTAGACGCACAGCATCTTGCCGTGGGTGAAGGAGGCGCCCGTATGAGCGAGGTTGATCGCCTCCAAGGCGAGATGGGAGCAGAGCAGCGAGGACAGCGCGGGCAGCATGGGCGGGCGTCCGCCCGACGCCTGCGCGGTGGTGAGCGCGTTCTTGTATCGGCGGTAGCCCGCGCCGTCGGCGAGGTTCATCGTGATGCGCGTTTCCAGGCAGGTGTAGCAGGGCCCGCGGCCCGGGTGGAAGGTCGGGCCGACGAACAGGAACGGCCCATCGATCGTGCCGTGCAGCCAGGACATGCCGACTTCCAGGGCGACCCTGTTGAACAGGCTCACCGCCACCGGATCCACCCGGACACCGGCCCACACGGTGATGCCGCCTTCCCAGGAGGCGAACGTCTCGGCGACTTCGTGCAGCCGCAGCCCGTGCGTGGTCCAGCCGGTGTCGGCGTCGTCGAGCACCCCGAGGACGGGGTCGTCGCTGGAGTCGGTCACGTCGATCCCCGGATCGCTGGCCGCGATCAGCTCCGTGACGCGGGCGGCCATTCCGCCGTCGCCGATCACCCGTACCGGACGGGCGGGCGGCGGTGGCCCGGCGAGCAGGTCGGCGTAGTGGTCGAGGTAGTGGTCGAGTGCGCTCGTCGCGCTGTCCTCGATCGCGTCGAGTGTCCGCAACTGCTCCAGGAGCGAGGACATCTCCTCCATGCCGATGTTCGCCCGCGCGGCGAGCTCGGCCACCTCCCGGGAGCCGTCCAGAGCGTTCACCACCGAGAACAGCCAGCCGCGCCGGGCCTCGTCGGTGATGGTGTGCGAGGTGGCGCTCCACACGCCCTGCCTGAGCTCGACCGTGTCGGGATCATGTCCGATGACCGAGAACGACCGCTTGATACGGGGTGATGCGGGCTGTGTCACATCTTCTCCTGCGGATGCGGCCGGTTCTTCTCCTGCGGATGCGGCCGGTTCTTCTCCTGCGGCTGTGGCCGGCCGCCCGGCCGGCCGAGGACGATCAGATGCAGCAAGGCGGTCCGCAGTCCGTCGACCCGGAGGACCTCGTGGGCCTCCTCGTCGTAGTAGGTCGACCAGTCCGTGCCGGCCAGGCCGAGCGCGGTCGCGGTGAGATGGACATGCTGCGCCATCGCCCCCACCTCGTGCAGCACGAACCGCAGCCCGCGCGGGCCGTACTTGCGCATCGAGCGCCATGGGCGCCCGACGAACAGCACGACGAGCGCCGCTCGGTCGATCGGCAGTAGGTCGGGCAGCTCGTCCAGGCCGCAGCGCAGGAGCGCGGCCAGTTGCCGGGGGCCGCCGTGGTGGTCCAGGCAGTCCAGGCGGGGGGCGTAGCGGTACAGGCCCGGCTCCAGGTCCGTCACCTCGCGTGCGGCGAGGTGCAGCTCGACCGGGTACAGCCCGCCGCCGCTGGGGACGGCTCGGTGCGGCCGGCCCGCCTCGTGGCCGAAGCACGCTCCGGCAGCCCGGAGCAGCGCGGCGGTCTCGGGCAGCGTCACCGGGGCGCCGCTGAACGTGCGGGTGCTGCGCCGGGCCGCGATCGCCTCATCCAGCGCCATCCGCGCCGGCGCCGGATCCGGCAGCTCGACGCGGCGTGCCGCGGGGATGCTCTCCTCATCGGTGTGGCTCAGCGTCTCCATGCTCGCCGTCGTGAGGTAGTCGGCCACCGAGCGCTGCAGCTCACGGTCGTGGCGGCGGAGCCGGCTGGCGTACAGGAACTCCTCGGCGGGCGAGGCCGACCGGGAGATCCCGAGATGGGAGTGCCGGAGCTGATTGGTGTGGAAAGCCGTGCTGTCCAGCCAAGGGCTGACCGCACGGAAGAAGTTGGTGCCGAGCGCGGAGCGCAGCACCGGCGTGTTCTCCATCTGCACCGATCCTTGAACGAGGTGGGCCGGATTCGGCGGGTGCCGTGTCCCGGTCCTCGGACCGGGACACGGCACCCGCTTCTCGCGTTTACTCCTCCATGGCGACGGCGGCTGAACTGCTGCTGCTGGTGATCGGGGCGACCAGAAGCTTGCCGTCTTCCATCTCGATCGGGCAGGCGCTCAGGGTTTCGGTCGAGGTGCTCGTCGAAAGCATCTTCTCTCTCCTTCCATGCGTGAGAGTGCCGCCGGTGCGGACTGAGTGCCTCACCGGATCCTCGCGATATCTGATCGCGGGGCTCGTGGGCCGGGCCGGGGCCCGGGTGTCTTCACGCCTGCGGAACCTGGTGCGGTCGGCGGGCGCGTTGGTTGATCTATTCGGCGTAGTCCGAGGTGCGCTACGGACAGGGCGCCCTGCTGGAAGAGCGCCATGCCCGTCGTGGTGAAGTCCAGCCAGTCGGCGAGTGTCGTCTCATCGCGCTCGACGCTCCCCAGCCGATCGCAGCACCCGCGCAGCTGGGTGGCCCATGTCGCGAAGGTGCGCGCGTAGTCGTCACGGTGGGTCCGTACGTGGATCGGCTCCCACCAACGCCCGCAGGCGGCCAGGAGCCGGTCGAGCGTGAGAACGGTGCCGGTCAGGCGCAGGCGTCGCATCGCCTCGACGTATCGTGCGGCCTCGGCCGGCCAGCTCTCGCTGTGTCCCCGGATCGTGCTCTCCAGCGCCAGCCGGGCGCCCGGCCTGGTCCACGCGTGCGCGTGGGCGAAGAACTCCGCATAGGGGTCGGGCGTGCCGTCCACGTTCTCCAGGAGCCCGATGCTGACGACCGCGTCGTAGGGCCGGTCGGGGGTGAAGGCACGATAGTCGCCCTGATGGATGGTCACCCCGGGCAGCCGCAACCCTTCGGCTTCCCGGCACGCGTGATCGGAGGCGTCGACACCACACGCGGCTGCCACACCGCGTTCTCGGCTCAGATAGCTCAGAAGGCCGCCGTAGCCCGAGCCCACGTCGAGGACGCGTGGCTGGGCGGTCACCTCCGCCCAGTCGCTCAGCAGCCCGAATTTCGCGAGCTGGGCGGTGTCGAGGTCGTTCGTCCCCTCCCACAGCCCGCAGCTCAGCGCCATGGTCTTGCCCAGCCAGCGGCGATGTGCGGCGGCGTCGAGCTTGGTGACAGTCATGTGAAAGGCCTTCAGGGAGCGTGAGTGATCAACGCGACCATACCTGACCGATGACTTTCCGTAGCGTTATGATTACCTAGTGTGGCCGTGACGCTCGCGTCGCATTCTGGGGGCGAGAGTGACCGCGTTGGGCAGGAGCAGCGCCCCGAGTGCCAGTCCGATCAGTCCGGCGACGATCGGCGCGCCGGTCCACAGCTCGGGTACGGCGGGCAGGCCGCCCCCGGTGGCCGAGGCGACCCCGATGTACAGCGACCAGGTGGCGAAGGCCGACAGCCCGGCGAACGCCCAGTAGGCGGCGCGCCGCTCACCCGACGGCCGCAGCCGGCGGATCAGCAGGTCGCTCACAACCCCGGCGGCCACGAACGACAACAGCATCGGCACGTTGCGGAACCCCGTCTGGGCGCCCGGCATGAGCGCCATGACCGCGTACATGACGGTCACCGAGCCGAACGGCAACAGCCAGCGGCGCACGACCAACAGCACCGGGCTGAGCGAGACGACGTTGGTGACGACCATCGAGACGGCCACCTGCGCGGCGCTCGGACCCACCGCCACGGGGCCGGCGCCCCGCCGGCCGCCGCCGCCCGCGTCCCGCAGCATGGACAACGCCCGGACGATGCCCTCGGGGCGGTACTGCAGGGCGCCGCCGTACGACAGGAACAGCGACACCAGCGTGGTGGCGAACGCGAGCCCGATCAGCGCGGGCAGCAGCCGGCCGAGCGAGGGCCGGGCGCCGACGTCGGGGGCGTTCCATGCCGAGCGCAGTCGCGGGTGGTGAGGTTGGCGTAGACGATGCGATAGGGGCCATGGTGGGCGACCACTTCGGGAGCGTCCGCCAGCGCGGCCAGGGCCGAGGTCTCGGCGAAGCCCGGGTCGCCGGAGAGTGCCACCACGTCCGGCCCGGCGGTGGCCGCGCGGGTCTGCTCGTACAGCGCGTCGCTCACGCCGCCCAGGGACAGGCCCAGTGCCATCGTGGCGGTGGCCACGGTCACCGCGAGCAGGAGCATCACCGCCTGAACCTGGTGCCGGCGGATGTCGGCCAGCACCAGACGTACGACGAGCACGATGGAGCCCATGACGTTCAGCCCTCCAGCCCGCCGAGCCCGCGCGGGTGGGAGCCGGCCAGCCAGGTGTCGTCGACGAACATCCCGTCGCGCATCGAGACCAGCCGATCCGCCGTGGCCGCCACCCGCTCGTCATGCGTGACGATCACGAACGTCTGCCCCGCGGCACGCAGCTCCTCGAAGATCCTCAGCACATCGAGGGTGGCCGCGGTGTCGAGGTTGCCGGTCGGCTCGTCGGCCAGGACGACCAGCGGTTCGTTGACCAGCGCGCGAGCGACGGCGACCCGCTGACGCTGGCCGCCCGACAGTTGTGACGGCAGATGCCGGGCACGGTCGGCGAGCCCGACCCGTTCCAGCAGCAGGCTCGCGCGCCGCCTGGCCTGGCGGCGCGAGCACCCGGCCAGCAGCGCGGGCAGCTCCACGTTCTCGGCCGCCGACAGCTCCTCCACCAGATGGAAGGCCTGGAAGATGAACCCCACCGACCGGCGCCGCAGGCGCGCCAGACCTCGTTCGCTCAAGGTGTCGATGCGCCGACCGGCCACCCACACCTCTCCATCGGCAGGCCGCTCCAGGCCACCGAGCAGGTGCAGCAGTGTCGATTTCCCGCAGCCGCTGGGCCCCATCACCGCCAGCGTCTGCCCCTGCGGCACCTCCAGGTCGACCTCGTCCACCGCGCGGACCCGGCTCTGCCCCTGACCATGCGTCTTCACCAGGCCGCAGGCCCGGACCACGGCACTTGACACCTTCATCCACCTTCAACTTCGTCATCGGCCCTGGACCAGGCCCGCTCGCAGGCATCCAGCCAGCGCAGGTCCGCCTGCAACCGCAGTACGACCCCTTCCAGCAGCAGGCCGGCACCCGATCCCGGCGGCTCGGCCAGCGCCGCCTGCTGCACCTCACGCAAGCGGCGCAACAACTCGCGGCGCTGCGCCGCCACCAGCTCGACCGGGTCGGCCAGCCGGGCCGCTGCGGCCGCGGCGAGCTTGAGATGGAACTCCGCCAGATCCGGTTTCGGCCAGCCCACCTCGGCCAGCCAGGCGGACACCCGCTGCTGCCCGGCAGGCGTCAGCTCATAGACCTTGCGCTCGGGCCGCTCGGGCAGGCCATCCGTCCGCTCACAGACGACGAGCCCCGCTTTTTCCAGCCGGGCCAACGTCACATAGATCTGACCGCGGTTCATCGACTCGCCCAGCGGGCCAAGAGTCCGCTGCAGCCGAGCGTGCAAGTGGTACCCGTGCGATGGCTCCTTGGCGAGCATCGCCAGCACTGCGTCCTGCACTCCACCCCCCTAACGGTTAGCCAATAGATAGCGGTTACCCGTGGGAGGTGTCAACGAGGGTGTTCGCGGTGCCGGCGGCTCCGACGAGCCATGCCGCGATCGATGGCACCGGCTGAGTTCAGGAAGCCGCCGACCGGGCGCCGCCGGCCGAGGGCACGCTCACCTACGACTGGTCGGCGGTGCCGCAGTTCAGGCGGGAGGACATCCGGTTTCCGCCGTTCGGCCCCGAGCATCTGGGCTTGTCTCCGGTAGGTGATGCCGTCGGCCACGATGCTCGAGTCTCGGGTTGGAACGGCTATGGCCGCGCCCGCAACGCGAGGGGGTCGAAGGCGTGTCCGGCCCACAGCTCACGGGAGGTCTCCTCCGGATACGCCGCGACGTCCGGCTCGGTGTCGATGATCCAGGTGTGCCTGTTCTGCGGCTCGTACGCCGGCCAGCCCGGGTCTCCGGTCGTGGCGAAGGCGATCCATGCCGCTCGGACCCGGGCCGACAGCTCGGCCGCGGCCGGGGGCGGCTCCTGCCCGAGTAACAGTCCTGCCGCGCCGGCGGTCAGGTTGCCGAACGTCAGCGGCAGGCCGAGCCCGTGACAGGCGCCGAGGAGGTCTCCGCCCATGCCGGGGGCCGGCCAGGTCAGCTCGTACAGGTGGGCGCGAGCGTGCTTCTGGTGGGCTTCGGCCAGCCGGACGGAAGGCATCCGGAACAACCAGTCGGAGTGGACCAGCTCGTACAGCCGCTCCTCGTCGGCCCCCGGGTAGGCGGCCCGGTAAGCCTCCGGGTCCGGGGCGAGCACCCGCAGCGCGGTGTCCGCCCGGTCGGCGGTGATCTGGCCGATGTCGCCGCTGATGGCCATGAACAGCCGATACTCGTCGCGATTGTGACCCACGATCAGCTCCACCTCGCGGGCGGCCCCGTCCGCCAGTGACCGCCATGGCGCCGCGGGCAGCACTTCGCCGTCCACGACCGGCGCGCACAGCGTCGGGACGTGCGCGACGCGGCCCCACTGCGGGTGGCCGCCCATCTTTTCCGACATCGCATCCCCGGCGTCGATCAGCCGCTCCGGCGACAGGCGGGCGAGTTCGCTCGCGCGCGGGGGCAGGCCCAGTTCGCCGGCTACCGCGGCGGCGATGTCGGCGGCCAGCTCGGTGGAGAAGAACAGGCCCGGCACGCTCTGCGCGATCGCCCGGCGGAACAGGCCGGTGGCGCTGGGCATCGTCATCAGTGCCGCGATGCTCCCGGCTCCGGCGGACTCTCCGAAGGCGGTGACCCGGTCCGGATCGCCGCCGAAGGCCGCGATGTTGTCCCGCACCCAGCGGAGGGCGGCCACCTGGTCCAGGAGCCCGCGGTTGGCCGGTGCGCCCTGGAAATGTCCGAAGCCCTCGGCGGAGACCCGGTAGTTGAAGGTGACCACGACGACGCCGTCCCGGGCGAGCACGCGGCCGTCGAAGAGGGGGTCGCCGGACCACCCGTACATGTAGCCCCCGCCATGAATCCACACCATCACCGGCAGCCGGGCGGCGCCCAGGTCGGGGGACCAGACATTGACGGTCAGCCAGTCGCCGTCCGCGTCGTCCGCGCTGGACGAGCCCAGCAACCTGGACTGCGGCGGCCGCGGACCGAACGCTCCGGCTTCGCGCACCCCGTCCCATGCCTTGGCCGGCACCGGCGCGGCCAGCCGCAGGCTGCCCACCGGCGGGTGTGCGAACGGCACGCCGCGGAAGACGGCCACGCCGTCCTCCATCCGTCCACGCAGCCGTCCCGTGCTCACCCGGACCTCCGGGTCCGCCGATCCGATGGCGCTCATGGCGCACTCCTCATCCAGGGGGTACCGGCTCCCACAGCCAGGCGCGGCCATCTTCGCCCGAAACGTGGGTTCGCCGCACCTCGTTATCGAGCGGGTCGCTGTCGCATGGCTTCGGGGGCAGCCACCTTGGCCAGGTTGGCCACATTCGCGACCGCCTTGTCGGCCTATGAGGGCCTTCCAGGCGGCGCGGCGGGAACGACGCAAGACAGTGCGCCGCGCAGGATCGCGGCGAAGGATTCGGTGTTGCCGGGCTCGAGCCAGCGTCGCCCCGCCACCCGGATGGCGGCGGCCACCGCGGCGGCCGTGACGGCGGGGAACAGGTCGCGTTCTGGGTCGGTGCCGGTGCGGGCCGCGATCGCCTCGGCGAGCGGGCCTTCCGCCATGGTGAACGCCCTCAGCGCCTCGCCCTCCAGCTCGGGCGTCGACATGATCATGCGCAGCCCGGCCTTGTCGGGTTCGGGGTCGGTGTAGAGCTCGACCACGGCCGCGATGACGGCCTGGTCGAGCGGCTCGCCGGCGGGCCGGGCGCGCAGTGCCTGCCCCACGCGGGCGGCCTGGTCGGCCTGGAAGGCGCAGATCGCCTCCGCTCTGCTGGAGAAGTAGTTGTTGTAGGTACGGGATGAGACTCCCGCGGCCGTGGCGATGTCATGGACGCGCACCAGGGCCAGCCCGTGGGGGCCCTGCTCGATGGCCAGGCGTAGCGCGGCGTGGCTGATCGCCTCCCGGGTGGCCTGCTTGTTGCGCGCCCGGAGGTCGGGGGCGTCGTCGTTCATGGAAGTGACTCTATCTGACGATGCGCGGGACGCACTATGTGCGTGTCGCGCAAGTTGTGGGTAGAGTGCGACGGGACGCCTGGCACTCACCCCTGGAGAGTGCCAACCGGCCGGGTGTGCCGGGACGGCGAGGTCCGCCTGCCGGTGGGCCGTCCGTCGCGGGCGCCGTCCCGGACCGCCCCTATCAAGAGCAGGAGCAGGAAATGGCTTCGAAGATGATCGCGTTCGACGAGGACGCCCGGCGTGCTCTCGAGCGCGGCATGAACCAGCTGGCCGACGCGGTCAAGGTGACCCTGGGTCCCAAGGGCCGCAACGTCGTGCTGGAGAAGAAGTGGGGCGCTC